>CAURTM010000024.1:0-17760 GCA_963527735.1 uncultured Streptococcus sp. | reverse complement strand
ACTAATAAAAAAATATCATATTATTTGCACAACTGATGTATAGGTGCTATAATGAAGATGAAGAAAGGGGGCGATTCCTATGGACTTAGGAAATCTATCGTGCTATTTCTACTACAACTCACTATAGCACCTATTATTTTTGATTCTGTTTATATTAGGGGAGCAGAATTACTTACTATATAAGGAAATTTTTTGAAATCCCCAATTGTATATATCCCTAATTTGAACTTTCACTAAATATAATAGGAATTAGAAAAAATAATCAATGTTTGTGAGATGGTTGCTAGGTGAGTCGGCTGAAAAAACTCGTGAGATAAACAATAGTGCTAGACATGAAACAGCTAGTGATACTGTTTTTAAATGACTGGCTGGAAAGCGGGTATGTAATCAGAAGGTGCAAGATTGGACAAAGTAAGTAGTACCGGTTGTAAAACGAATAAGATATAGATAAGGACAGGAAAGGAACCAACGAAGGAGAAAGAAAAACGGAATGGTTTAGAGATAGTGTGGAGTGAAAGACTATCTTTAGTGGACTTGTTGATTTAAAAGGAATATATAGAATGAAATAGTAAATCCTGTCTATCCTATTGAGAAACTGGCATTCAGTATACATGAATATTTTTACAAGTTTAAAGTTTAATAATACAATTGTTTTTTAGGAGCATACTAATGGGTTATAGTAAGCAAAAACCTATATATTATCGGCTTTAAAAAGGAAGTAAGAAGATTCTGAATCATTTATTTTATTGAATATATGTTTTTTTATTGACAAAAGACATAAAAACGTATACAATAATATAACGTAAAGAAGAAAATAGGAGAAGAACATGGCTAAGTCAAACTTTGAAAAAGTAGAATCAGTTGTTGGCTGGGTTCGTGATAAGAAAATCACAGGCTACCGTATCTCTAAAGAAACGAATGCGCGTGAAATGTCTATCATTGCTCTAGCGCAGGGTCGTGCAAAAGTAAAAAATATTTCATTTGAAACAGCTCTAGGTTTAATTGATTTCTATGAAAAAAATCATGAAAAATTTGAAGATTAATCTTTGGATAATGGCGGATTCTTGAATAAGGTCTGCCTTTTCATTTTGATACTCAATGAAAATCAAAGAGCAAACTAGGAAGCTAGCCGTAGGCTGCTCAAAACACTGTTTTGAGGTTTTGCAGATAGGGCTGACGTGGTTTGAAGAGATTTTCGAAGAGTATGAGGACAGCAAAAAGACTGCACGGTTGATGCAGCCTTTTCTTTTTATTTGAGATAGCGTTGAAGGAATTCTTTTGTACGGTCTTCTTTAGGATTGGTGAAGAGGTCTTCTGGTTTACCTTCTTCAGCAATCACACCCTTATCCATAAAGATAACACGGTGAGAGACATCACGAGCGAATTCCATTTCATGGGTTACGACAATCATAGTCAAGCCTTCCTGAGCCAGATCTTGCATGATTTTGAGGACTTCTCCAACCATTTCTGGATCGAGAGCTGATGTTGGTTCATCAAAGAGAATGGCGTCAGGATTCATTGAAAGGGCACGAGCGATGGCCACACGTTGTTTTTGACCACCTGAGAGTTGTTTTGGTTTCGCTTGCCAGTAGCGTTCTCCCATGCCGACTTTTTCTAGGTTTTCTTTGGCAATTTTTTCAGCTTCTGTACGTTCGCGTTTAAGGACAGTCGTCTGAGCGACGATTGTGTTTTCAAGAACGTTGAGATTTTCAAAGAGGTTAAAGGATTGGAACACCATCCCCAACTTTTCACGGTATTGCGTGAGGTCATAGCCTTTTTCGAGGACGTTTTGTCCATGATAAAGGATTTGTCCATCAGTTGGTGTTTCAAGTAGGTTAATGGAGCGTAGGAAGGTTGATTTTCCGCTTCCAGAGCTTCCGATGATAGAGATTACTTCTCCCTTGTGGACAGTGAGAGAAATGTCTTTTAGCACTTCGTTTTGTCCATAGGATTTTTTGAGGTGTTTAATTTCAAGGATTGCTTGTGTCATTATTTCAAATCCTCCGTTTGCATTTGGTTAGCACCTGTAGTATAGGTATCCATATCCATTCGGCGTTCGATGAAGCGTAGGATACGTGTTACGGTGAAGGTGAGGACAAAGTAAATCACGGCGATGATTGTAAATGTCTGGAAGTATTGATAGGTTTGCGTTGCCACTGTATTTCCTGAGAAATAAAGTTCGACAACAGAGATAACGTTCAATACAGATGTATCTTTGATATTGATGACAAATTCATTACCAGTTGCTGGTAGGATGTTACGGACTACCTGAGGTAGAACAATCTTACGCATGGTTTGGTTATGAGTCATACCGAGTGCAGTTGCGGCTTCAAATTGTCCCTTGTCAACTGCTAGGATACCACCACGAACGATTTCGGTCATGTAGGCACCGGTATTGATTGAAACGATGAAGATAGCAGCCAGTGTGCGGTCAAGGTTGATACCGAAAGCTTGGGCAGTTCCATAGTAGATAACCATTGATTGAACAATCATAGGTGTACCACGGAAGATTTCGATATAGACATTGAGAATCCAGCCGATTAGTTTTTGTAATCCATAAATGGCTTTATTCTCAGAGAGAGGAGCAGTACGGAAAACACCAATGGCAAGGCCGATAATGAGACCTATGATGGTTCCGACGATAGAGATTAAAAGAGTGATACCAGCACCACGCAAGAGTTGTTGCCAGTTTTCAGAAAGAATTTTAGCGACTTGGCTAAAGAAACTACTGCTAGTCTCTTCAGTTGTTGTAGCTTCGGCAGGTTGTTCCTTGATCATACGATCCATCAAGGCAACTTGATCGTCTTTTGAAATGGTTTCAATGCTGGCATTGATTTGGCTAATACGGTTGTCATCTTTACGAAGTCCAATGGCGATAGCTGTATCTTCTTCCCCGGTTTTGAAACCTGGTTCTACTTGGACCATCTTAAACTTAGAGTTAGCAGCTTCAGCGGTCAGAGCTTCTGGGCGTTCAGAAACATAGGCGTCGATGACACCAGCCTCAAGAGCTTGGCGCATTTGAGCGAAGTCTCCCATGGCTGTTTCTTTTTTAGCACCTGGGATTTGTGTAATCAAGTCATAAAGGTAGACACCTTGTTGAGAAGTGATTTTCGCACCGTTAAAGTTATCCAAAGATTTTGCGTTTGCATAAGTAGAATCTTTTTTGACAAGCAAAACTGGTTCGCTAGTGTAATAACTGCTTGAAAAGGCAATTTCTTGTTTTCGTTCGGCAGTTGGACTCATACCTGCGATAATCATGTCAATCTTACCAGAAGTAAGGGCAGGGACTAGACCTTCCCACTTGGTTTTAACAACCAAAGGTTCTTTACCTAAGTCCTTAGCGATTTTCTTGGCGATTTGGACATCGTATCCGTTAGCGTACTGGTTGGTCCCATCGATTTTGACAGCCCCATTGCTATCATCGTCCTGAGTCCAGTTAAAGGGAGCATATGCTGCTTCCATCCCGATGCGTAAATATTCATCGGCTTGAGCAACATTGACAAGTCCCAGCATCAGTAAGAGACTTGTGAAAATAGATAAGTATATTTTTCTCATGATTTCTCCTATTTCTAATCTATTAAAAAATAACTGTCTCCTATTTTATCGAAAAAAACTCTATTTTTCAATACAGGTAAGCCCTTACTTGAGAAAAAATGATATAATGATAGCAAAGATAAAAAGGGGGCTTAGTTGATGAAAAAAACTTTTTTCTTACTGGTGTTAGGCTTGTTTTGCCTTCTGCCACTCTCTGTTTTTGCCATTGATTTCAAGATAAACTCTTACCAAGGGGATTTGTATATTCATGCAGACAATACGGCAGAATTTAGACAGAAGATAGTTTACCAGTTTGAGGAGGACTTTAAGGGCCAAATCGTGGGACTTGGACGTGCTGGCAAGATGCCTAGTGGATTTGACATTGATCCTCATCCAAAGGTTCAGGCTGCGAAAAATGGCGCTGAACTGGCAGACGTTACTAGCGAAGTGATAGAAGGAGCAGATGGTTATACTGTTAAAGTCTATAATCCAGGCCAGGAAGGCGACACAGTTGAAGTTGACCTTGTCTGGAACTTAAAGAATTTGCTTTTCCTTTATGATGATATCGCTGAATTAAATTGGCAACCTCTGACAGATAGTTCAGGGGCTATTGGAAAGTTTGAATTTCATGTAAGGGGAGACAAGGGGGCTGAAAAACTCTTTTTCCATACAGGGAAACTTTTTAGAGAGGGAACGGTTGAAAAGAGTAACCTTGATTATACTATTCGTTTAGACAATCTTCCTCCTAAGCGTGGAGTTGAATTGCATGCCTACTGGCCTCGGACCGATTTTGCTAATGCTACGGATCAGGGATTGAAAGGGAATCGTTTAGAAGAGTTTAATAAGATAGAAGACTCGATTGTTAAAGAAAAAGAACAGAGTAAACAACTCCTTACTTGGGTCTTTCCTTCGATACTTTCCATCTCCTTGTTATTGAGCGTCTTCTTCTATTTTATTTATAGAAGAAAGACCACTCCTTCAATCAAATATGCTAAAAATCATCGTCTCTATGAACCACCAATGGAATTAGAGCCTATGGTTTTATCAGAGGCTGTTTACTCGACCTCCTTGGAGGAAGTGAGTCCCTTGGTCAAGGGAGCTGGAAAATTCACCTTTGATCAACTTATTCAAGCTACCTTGCTAGATGTGATAGACCGTGGGAATGTCTCTATCATTTCAGAAGGAGATGCAGTTGGATTGAGGCTAGTAAAAGAAGATGGTTTGTCAAGCTTTGAGAAAGACTGTCTAAATCTGGCTTTTTCAGGCAAAAAAGAAGAAACTCTTTCCAATTTGTTTGCGGATTACAAGGTATCTGATAGTCTTTATCGTAGAGCAAAAGTCTCTGATGAAAAACGGATTCAAGCAAAGGGGCGTCAGCTCAAATCTTCTTTTGAAGAAGTATTGAACCAGATGCAAGAAGGAGTGAGAAATCGGGTTACCTTCTGGGGGCTTCCGGATTACTATCGTCCTCTAACTGGTGGGGAAAAGGCCTTGCAAGTAGGTATGGGCTTCTCTACTATCCTACCCCTATTTGTTGGATTTGGTTTGTTCTTGTACAGTTTAGACGTTTATGGCTATCATTACCTCCCCTTGCCAGTACTTGGTTTTCTAGGTTTAGTTTTGGCTGTTTTCTATTATTGGAAGCTTCGATTAGATAATCGTGATGGTGTCCTAAATGAAGCAGGGGCAGAAGTCTACTATCTCTGGACCAGTTTTGAAAATATGTTGCGTGAGATTGCACGATTGGATCAGGCTGAGTTGGAAAGTATTGTGGTCTGGAATCGCCTCTTGGTCTATGCGACCTTATTTGGCTATGCGGACAAGGTTAGTCATTTGATGAAGGTTCATCACATCCAAGTGGAAAATCCAGATATCAATCTCTATGTAGCTTATGGCTGGCACAGTATGTTTTATCATTCAAGGGCACAAATGAGCCATTATGCTAGTGTCGCAAATACAGCAAGTACCTACTCCGTATCTTCTGGAAGTGGAAGTTCTGGCGGTGGCTTCTCTGGAGGCGGAGGTGGCGGCAGTATCGGTGCCTTTTAAAGAGAGCTAAAATATGCTATAATGGAAGATAGAAAAAGGAGTAATCTATGTATCTTATTGAAATTTTAAAATCTATCTTCTTCGGTATTGTTGAAGGAATTACGGAATGGTTGCCAATTTCCAGTACAGGTCACTTGATTTTAGCAGAGGAATTTATCCAATACCAAAATCAGAATGAATCTTTTATGTCCATGTTTAATGTTGTGATTCAGCTTGGTGCGATTTTAGCGGTTATGGTCATTTACTTTAACAAGCTCAATCCTTTCAAACCGACTAAGGATAAGCAGGAAGTTCGTAAGACTTGGAGACTGTGGTTGAAGGTCTTGATTGCTACTTTACCTTTACTTGGTGTCTTTAAGTTTGATGATTGGTTTGATACTCACTTCCATAATATGGTTTCTGTTGCTCTCATGTTGATTATCTATGGGATTGCCTTTATCTATTTGGAAAAGCGCAATAAAGCGCGTGCTATCGAGCCAAGTGTGACAGAGTTGGACAAGCTTCCTTATACGACAGCCTTCTATATCGGACTCTTCCAAGTTCTTGCCCTTTTACCAGGAACTAGTCGTTCTGGAGCAACGATTGTCGGTGGTTTGTTGAATGGAACTAGTCGTTCTGTTGTGACAGAATTTACCTTCTATCTTGGAATTCCTGTTATGTTTGGAGCTAGTGCATTAAAGATTTTCAAATTTGTGAAAGCAGGACAGCTCTTGAGCTTTGGACAATTGTTCTTGCTCTTGGTTGCGATGGGAGTCGCCTTTGCGGTCAGCATGATCGCTATTCGTTTCTTGACAAGTTATGTGAAAAAACACGACTTTACCCTTTTCGGTAAATACCGTATCGTGCTTGGTAGTGTCTTGCTACTTTATAGCTTTGTTCGTTTATTTGTATAAGAAAAACCTTGAAGGGGCAGCTCTTCAAGGTTTTAAAATCCAGTCAGGGTAATCCCCAATAGGCGGACACCTCTTTCTTTTTCGCTTAACTCTTCATAGAGTTGCAGGGCAATTTGGCTTATCTGACTAGCATCCTGTGTTTTTTGGGCCAGACTTTTTCGTTTAGTAAGAGTTGAAAAGTCTTCGTAGCGGATTTTCAAAATGACAATTTTTCCAGCTTTTTCTTGCTGATGTAGATTGAGAGCGACTCTTTCTGATAGAAGAGTCAGCTCTTTTTTGATATCTTCCTCGGCACGGAGAATCTTCCCGTAGGTTTTCTCTTTCCCGATTGATTTACGGATGCGATTGGATTTGACGGGGGAATTGTGAATACCACGAGCCTTTCGATACAGGTCATAGCCCAGTCTGCCAAAGCGGTCTATTAAGGTCACTTCAGGGACTTCAAGCAAATCAGCGCCGGTAAAAACACCCATGTGATGAAGACGTTCCACCGTCTTTTTTCCTACTCCATGAAACTTGGAAATATCCATTTGTTTGAGAAAATCCTCAGCCTGGTCAGGTAGAATCACTGTCAGACCATGTGGTTTTTGATAATCGCTAGCCATTTTAGCTAAGAATTTGTTATAAGAAACGCCAGCAGAAGCAGTTAGATGGAGTTCTTGCCAGATATCTTTTTGAATGAGGCGAGCAATTTTGACCGCTGACTTGATACCGAGTTTATTTTCTGTTACGTCTAAATAAGCTTCGTCAATACTCATAGGCTCAATCAAATCTGTATAGCGCTTAAAGATAGTTCGAATCTGGAATCCCACAGACTTGTATTTTTCATAATTCCCTGAGATGAAGACGGCCTGGGGACATCGTTCATAAGCTTCCTTGGAGCTCATGGCTGAATGGACACCAAAAGCTCGAGCTTCATAGCTACAGGTAGAAACGACTCCCCGCCCACCTGTTTGCCGAGGGTCGCTTCCGATAATGACAGGTTCTCCTCTGAGTTTAGGATTATCCCTGATTTCTACCGCAGCAAAAAAGGCATCCATGTCAATATGGATGATTTTTCTTGACAAATCATTTAACAAAGGAAAAATCAACATACCTAGCCCCTTTTTACCGCTTATTTTCTTTTATTATACCCTTTTTTCTGAAAAAAAGAAAAAAGGACTTTGTTTTTTCAAAAATATAATACAGTTTAAAATAAAATGTAGACTGTTTTAGAAAAGAAAGTATAAAAATAGGGAATTTTCACTTGTTGAAATCGGTTACTGTATGGTATACTTGACTCATGAATGTAACAGATGGTTGTTACTAGAAAGAAAAAAGAGGACATTAACATGGTTGTTAAAACAGTTGTTGAAGCACAAGATATTTTTGACAAAGCTTGGGAAGGCTTCAAAGGCGTAGATTGGAAAGAAAAAGCAAGTGTATCACGCTTCGTACAAGCTAACTACACACCTTACGATGGAGACGAAAGCTTCCTTGCAGGACCAACAGAACGTTCACTTCACATCAAAAAAATTGTAGAAGAAACTAAGGCTCACTACGAAGAAACTCGTTTCCCAATGGACACTCGTCCAACATCTATCGCTGATATCCCAGCAGGATTTATCGATAAAGAAAACGAAGTTATCTTCGGTATCCAAAACGATGAACTCTTCAAATTGAACTTCATGCCAAAAGGTGGTATCCGTATGGCTGAAACTACTTTGAAAGAAAATGGATACGAACCAGATCCAGCTGTTCACGAAATCTTCACTAAATACGTAACAACAGTTAACGACGGTATCTTCCGTGCTTACACTTCAAACATTCGTCGCGCTCGTCACGCTCACACTGTAACTGGTCTTCCAGATGCATACTCACGCGGACGTATCATCGGTGTTTACGCACGTCTTGCTCTTTACGGTGCAGACTACTTGATGCAAGAAAAAGTAAACGACTGGAATGCAATCGAAGAAATCGATGAAGAAACAATCCGTCTTCGTGAAGAAATCAACCTTCAATACCAAGCATTGCAACAAGTTGTTCGCTTGGGTGACCTTTACGGAGTTGATGTTCGCAAACCAGCGATGAACGTTAAAGAAGCTATCCAATGGGTTAACATCGCCTTCATGTCTGTCTGCCGTGTTATCAACGGTGCTGCTACATCTCTAGGACGTGTGCCAATCGTATTGGATATCTTTGCAGAACGTGACCTTGCTCGTGGTACATTTACTGAATCAGAAATCCAAGAATTCGTTGATGATTTCGTTATGAAACTTCGTACAGTTAAATTTGCTCGTACAAAAGCTTATGACCAATTGTACTCAGGTGACCCAACCTTCATCACAACTTCTATGGCTGGTATGGGTAACGACGGTCGTCACCGTGTTACTAAGATGGACTACCGTTTCTTGAACACTCTTGACAACATCGGTAACTCACCAGAACCAAACTTGACAGTTCTTTGGACTGACAAATTGCCATACAACTTCCGTCGCTACTGTATGCACATGAGCCACAAACACTCTTCTATCCAATACGAAGGTGTAACAACAATGGCTAAAGACGGATATGGTGAAATGAGCTGTATCTCATGCTGTGTGTCTCCACTTGACCCAGAAAATGAAGAACAACGCCACAACATCCAGTACTTCGGTGCGCGTGTAAACGTATTGAAAGCCCTTCTTACTGGTTTGAACGGTGGTTACGACGATGTTCACAAAGACTACAAAGTATTTGACATCGAACCTATCCGTGACGAAGTTCTTGAATTCGAATCAGTTAAAGCTAACTTTGAAAAATCTCTTGACTGGTTGACTGACACTTATGTAGATGCTTTGAACATCATCCACTACATGACTGATAAGTACAACTACGAAGCTGTTCAAATGGCCTTCTTGCCAACTAAACAACGTGCTAACATGGGATTCGGTATCTGTGGATTTGCTAACACTGTTGATACATTGTCAGCTATCAAATACGCTACAGTTAAACCAATCCGTGACGAAAATGGCTACATCTACGATTACGAAACAATCGGTGAATACCCACGTTGGGGTGAAGATGACCCTCGTTCAAACGAATTGGCTGAATGGTTGGTTGAAGCTTACACAACTCGTCTACGTAGCCACAAACTTTACAAAGACGCAGAAGCTACAGTTTCACTTTTGACAATCACATCTAACGTTGCTTACTCTAAACAAACTGGTAACTCACCAGTTCACAAAGGTGTATACCTCAACGAAGATGGTTCTGTGAACTTGTCTAAACTTGAATTCTTCTCACCAGGTGCTAACCCATCTAACAAAGCTAAAGGTGGATGGTTGCAAAACTTGAACTCACTTTCTAGCCTTGACTTTAGTTATGCAGCTGATGGTATCTCATTGACTACACAAGTTTCACCTCGTGCTCTTGGTAAGACTCGTGACGAACAAGTTGATAACTTGGTAACAATCCTTGATGGTTACTTTGAAAACGGTGGACAACACGTTAACTTGAACGTTATGGACTTGAACGATGTTTACGAAAAGATCATGTCTGGTGAAGATGTTATCGTACGTATCTCTGGATACTGTGTAAACACTAAATACCTCACTCCAGAACAAAAAACTGAATTGACACAACGTGTCTTCCACGAAGTTCTTTCTATGGATGATGCCTTGGATGCGTTGAACTAATCAAGTTCTTGAATAATGAAATAAGGAACCCTCGGTCAGTCGACTGAGGGTTTTTGGGTGAAATCTCTTCAAAGCAGGTCAGATTCGCCTTGCCGTACTCAAGTACTGTCTGTGGCTAGCTTCCTAGTTTGCTTTTTGATTTTCATTGAGTATTAAATATTTTTAGCCATTCTCTGAAGTGTCTCGCTTGGTTTAAAAAGAGAGTTAGTTGGGGGGTGAGAGATCATCAGAAATAAAAACACCACACTTTGTAAGGAAACAAGGTGTGGTTGTATTTTATCTCTTAGACCAAGTTCTCTTCATAAAGAGAAGGAGGATTGGGTAAATCTCCAAGCGGCCTGCAATCATTGCAAAGGAGAGGAGAATTTTTGAGATAGGACTAAAGATTGAGAAGCTAGAAGTGGTTCCTAGAATAGGCCCGATATTATTGAAGCAGCTAAAGACAGCACTGGTAACGACCAGGAAATCATTGCTGTCTAGACTGACAATAAAGATAAGTGCTAGCAAAATCATAGAATAGATGACAAAGTACTTGAGAATCTTATGCTGGGTATCTTTGTCAATCACCGTTTTATTAACATGGAGGGTCAAAACACGGTGGGGCGATAGGATTGACAAAATCTGATTTTTAGCAATTTTTGAAAGGATGAGGCCTCGAATAACCTTGAGTCCACCTGCGGTTGATCCAGCGGAGCCACCGATTCCCATGAGAAAGAGGAGGATAAACTGGGAGAAGAGAGGCCAGTTAGTAATATCTCCATATCCAAAACCAGTTGTTGTAATGATGTTGGAAACCTGGAAGAAGGCCATTTCAAAACTTTTTGAAAATCCCGGGTAGAGATAGAGGGTATTAAGGCTAATCAAGCCTGTAGAAACCAGCACGATGACCAAATAAGCCCGAAGTTCTTCATCTCCAAAGAAGGCTTTGACGCGACGGAGCATGAGGTAGTAGTAGAGGTTGAAATTTACCCCAAAAACCAAAACTCCGATACTAACTAGATAGGTAATCAGTGAGCTACCATAGTGGGCGATTCCATCGTTATAGACTGTAAATCCTCCTGTACCTGCTGTTCCCATGGCAATGACAAAACTATCAAATAGGGGCATGCCAGCCAGATAATAGATGATGACAAAGAGGGAGAAGAGAGCTAGATAAAGGAGATAGAGAATCTGGGCAGTGTTTTTGAGTTTGGATACAACCTTACCGAAAACAGGGCCAGGAACCTCAGCCTTCATTACTTCTAGGTGGCTATTCTTGGCATTATCCATAATAGCAAGTGCAAAAACAAGCACTCCCATCCCTCCAATCAAGTGGGTAAAACTTCGCCAGAAGAGGAGGGAACGACTGAGAACCGAAACGTCGTTCAGAATAGTTGCTCCAGTAGTTGTAAAGCCAGAACTGATCTCAAAAAAGGCATCGATAACGCTGGGAATTTGTCTAGCAAAGACAAAGGGGAGACCACCAAAGAAGGACCAAAGGATCCAACAGAGGGCAACAATCAAGATTCCCTCCTTGGCATAAATCCGTTGATTTTTTGGCTTTTGTAAAATTCCTGAACCGCCTAGTAATACGAGAATCCCAATCGTTGTAAAGAGAGCTGTAAAGACTTGGCTCGATTCACGGTAATAGATAGCGACAGACACAGGAACCAAAAGAAGAACAGCTTCAATCAAAAGTAATTTTGAAAGGAGGTAACGAATCATACTTTTATTCATTTCTTACCTCGCGATCAAGTCATAAATCTTGGTGATGTTTGGCAACAAAGTTGTTACTAGGAGCTTGTCTCCAACTTCCAACATATCCTCCCCAGTAGGGAAAATAGTCTTGCCCTTTCGAATGATAGCTGCAATAAGAACCCCTTTTTTCAGTTTCAGTTGAGAAAGAGGTTTGGCAGTCATTTTATTGGCTTCCTTGATATGGAATTGTAGGGTTTCGATTTGACCATTGGCTAGATGGTGCATGGCTTGAAGGTCTGAATACTGGGCATTAACCCGACCACGAATAAAGTGCATGATTGTATCTACAGCGATGCTTTTAGGTGTGATGATACTTGAAAAATCAGGCGCATTGATAATCTCGAGTAGACTGGTTCGATTGACCTTAGTAATATTTTTCTGTACACCTACTCTGTCAAGGAACATCGAAGTAATCAGATTTTCCTCATCGACTCCTGTTAGAGTCGCAACGGCATCATAGTGTTGAGCACTTTCTTCTAGCAGGATATCTTTTGCAGTACCATCTCCTTGAACGATATGAAGATTTGGAAATTTCTCGCTAAAGAAGCTAGCGATTTCAGGATTGATTTCAATAACCTTAGTATCGATACGACTGTCTTTGAGGATACCTAATAGATAATAGGCAATTCTACCAGCTCCAACAATAAGAAGGCTCTTCACGGCACGAGACTTGAAATAATTATGGAAGAGCATCATGTCAACACGGTTACCAGTGACAAAGATTCTATCTTTATCCTGTACAGTCATGTCACCACTTGGAATGATAATTTGATGATCCCTCTCTATAGCGCAGACAATAACATTGCCAAATTTTTTACGAAAATCAGAAATGGGCATTTGGCAAAGACCGCTGGAAGATTTAACAGTGAATTCCATGAGGCTAACGCGTCCACCAAAGAAACGTTCGACAGAGAGGGCGTTGGGGAAGTCAATGATATTAGCAATAGCACGGGCAGCCAAGAGCTCAGGATTAACGATAAGAGAAAAACCGAGAATATTCTTTTCCTTGAAATAAGAGTTAGAATATTCAGGGTTCCGCACCCGAACGATGGTCTCTTTAGCTCCCATTTTTTTGGCTAGAACGGCTGCAATCATGTTCACTTCATCGTATTCAGTCAGGGCGATAAAGATATCACAATCCTGGACACTGGCTTGTTCAAGGATGGTAAAATCGGCCCCGTTACCAAGGATACCCATGATATCAAAGCGATTAACAATATGATTGAGAACAGCTTCGTCTTGCTCAATCAGCAAAACATCATGCTTTTCTGCAACCAAGGAGCGACAGAGGGCAAAACCAACTTTTCCCCCTCCGACAAGGATAATTTTCATAATAAAACCTACTTCTTCATGATGTAACTATCATACCTTTTTTCAAGAAAAAATGCACCTACTAGCTAATCACCAGAGTTTTTAGTAGGAAATTTGCTATAAGGTAAAACTATACCCTAATCAATTGAAATAGCTATTAGCACCTTTCTCTGAAATATGGTATGATAAAGGATATACAAGGAGATAAAATGAATAATAATTTACTGGTATTACAATCAGACTTTGGTCTGGTTGATGGTGCGGTATCGGCTATGATTGGAGTGGCTTTAGAAGAATCTCCAACCTTAAAAATTCATCATTTGACGCACGATATCACGCCTTATAATATTTTTGAGGGGAGCTATCGTCTCTTTCAGACGGTGGATTACTGGCCTGAGGGAACGACGTTTGTATCGGTTGTCGATCCAGGTGTCGGCTCAAAACGTAAGAGCGTGGTTGCCAAGACTGCAAAAAATCAATACATTGTTACACCAGACAATGGAACGCTTTCCTTTATCAAGAAACACGTTGGTATTGTAGCTATTCGTGAAATTTCTGAAGTGGCCAATAGACGTCAAAATACAGAGCACTCTTATACCTTCCACGGTCGTGATGTCTATGCCTATACTGGTGCTAAACTGGCCAGTGGTCACATTAGTTTTGAGGAAGTGGGGCCAGAGCTCAGTGTAGATCAGATTGTAGAGCTTCCAGTCGTAGAGACCATCATAGAAGATCATCTGGTGAAGGGAGCTATTGATATTCTGGATGTGCGTTTTGGTTCGCTTTGGACCTCGATCACGCGAGAAGAATTTTACAAGCTGGAACCAGCATTCGGTGACCGTTTTGAAGTGACTATCTATCATGCAGATATGCTGGTCTATCAAAATCAGGTTGTTTATGGCAAATCATTTGCAGATGTGAGGATTGGGCAACCCATCCTTTACATCAATTCCCTCTATCGTTTAGGTCTGGCTATCAACCAAGGTTCCTTTGCCAAGGCTTATAATGTGGGTGTCGGTTCATCTTGGACCATTGAAATAAAGAAAATAGAATCATAAAATAGGAGAATATAGATGAAAAATCAATCAATTAAACAAGTTGTTGCTGTCGGAATTGGCGCTGCCCTCTTTGTCGTCATCGGGATGATCAACATTCCGACCCCTGTTCCAAATACAAGCATCCAGCTTCAGTATGCGGTACAAGCGCTACTTTCTATTATTTTTGGACCGATTATCGGTTTGCTTGTCGGGTTGATTGGTCATGCAATCAAGGACTCTCTTGCTGGCTATGGTCTGTGGTGGACTTGGATTATCGCTAGCGGACTCTTTGGTCTAGTTGTGGGGCTATTTAGAAAGTACGTTCGCGTGATCAATGGTGTCTTTGACTGGAAAGATATTCTCATTTTTAACCTCATTCAACTACTTGCAAATGCCCTTGTTTGGGGTGTCTTGGCACCACTTGGAGATGTTGTGATTTATCAAGAAGCTGCAGAAAAAGTATTTGCCCAAGGGATTGTTGCGGGAATTGCTAATGGTGTATCTGTAGCTATTGCAGGAACTCTTCTCTTGCTTGCCTATGCAGGAACTCAAACTCGTGCAGGAAGTTTGAAAAAGGACTAATCTCTTCGAAAATCTCTTCAAACCACGTCAGCTCTATCTGCAACCTCAAAACAGTGTTTTGAGCAACTTGTGGCTAGCTTTCTGGTTTGCTCTTTGATTTTCATTGAGTATAAAATGATGGGGAAGGCTGGGTAACCGGTCTTTTTCGATGTTTATAGTCTAGTCAGGCAAGTAAGCTAGGATAGGAATCTTTTTGGCACTAAGATTTTAAGAGAAGAGACTGCAAGAAGGGCTTGATTTATGATAAAATAGAAGTCTAATACTCTGCGAAAATCTCTTCAAACCGCGTCAGCTCTATCTGCAACCTCAAAACAGTGTTTTGAGCAACCTACGGCTAGCTTTCTGGTTTGCTCTTTGATTTTCATTGAGTAGAAGAAGCGAATGAAGAGAGTAAGATGAAAGAAGCTATAATTGAGTGGAAGGATTTCTCTTTCCAGTATGAAACGCAACAAGAACCAACCTTGCAAGGGGTGAATTTGACCATTTACAAGGGAGAGAAAGTCTTAATTGTTGGACCATCTGGGTCAGGTAAATCTACCTTGGGTCAGTGTTTGAATGGGATTATTCCCAATATTTACAAGGGTCAGACGTCTGGAGAATTTTTGATCAAGGGTCAAGCTGCTTTTGATATGAGTATCTATGATAAGTCTCATCTGGTTAGCACGGTTTTGCAGGATACAGATGGGCAGTTTATCGGCTTGTCCGTGGCAGAGGATTTGGCTTTTGCTCTGGAAAATGATGTAACAGCCCTAGATGAGATGAAAAGCCGTGTTCATAAATGGGCTGAAAAGCTGGACCTTATTTCTTTACTGTCTCAGCGTCCCCAGGATTTGTCAGGTGGACAAAAGCAGCGGGTCAGTCTAGCTGGTGTCTTGATTGATGAGAGTCCGATTCTCTTGTTTGATGAGCCACTCGCCAATCTGGATCCCAAGTCAGGTCAGGATATTATCGAATTGATTGATCAGATTCATAAGGAGGAGGGGACGACGACTCTTATTATCGAGCATCGTTTGGAGGATGTTTTGCATCGCCCTGTGGATCGGATTGTCTTGATAAACGATGGCCGCATCCTCTTTAATGGGAGTCCTGATCAGTTATTGGCGACTGATTTGTTGACCCAAAATGGAATCCGAGAACCCCTTTATCTAACCACTCTCCGTCAATTGGGTGTGGATTTAGTCAAGGAAGAACAATTAGCAGATCTGGATAACTTGTCTATCTCAAAAGGTCAGGTTCAGTTGCGGACAGAACTGGTAAAAGAAACCCCAGAATTGCAGTCACTCTTTAGACTAGAGGACGTGTCGTTTTCTTATGATGATAGACCGATTTTAAAATTCATTCATTTAGATATTAAAAAGGGTGAAAAAATTGCCATTGTCGGAAAAAATGGAGCAGGGAAGTCAACTCTAGCCAAGGCCTTAAGTAGCTTTATCCAGACTGAAGGCCACTATCTTTGGGAAGGACAGGATATAAAAGGAGATTCTGTTGCAGAGCGGGCGGAACGAGTAGGCTATGTACTACAAAATCCCAATCAAATGATTTCAACCAATATGATTTTTGATGAGGTGGCTCTGGGACTACGTTTGCGAGGTGTGGACGAGCAGGAAATTGAAACGAGAGTCTATGAAACCTTGAAAATCTGTGGTCTTTATGAATTCCGTAATTGGCCCATTTCTGCCCTGTCATTTGGTCAGAAAAAACGTGTGACCATTGCTTCGATTTTGGTCTTAGGAGCTGAAATTATTCTCCTAGATGAACCGACTGCAGGCCAAGACCAGAAGAATTATACTGAGATTATGGAATTTCTCGAAGAACTGCATCAAAAAGGTCATACCATTGTCATGATTACTCATGATATGCAATTGATGCTGGATTATTCAGACCGAGCCCTTGTCATGGTGGATGGGGAATTGATTGCCGATACTGATCCAGCTAGTCTGTTGAGCAATCCAGAGCTGTTAGTAAAAGCCAATCTAAAAGAAACTTCTATCTTCAACTTGGCAAAGAAACTCGACGTGGATCCACTTGCTTTAACGGCATTTTATAAAGAAAGGAGAGAAGGATGCAAGCTAAACTAATTGGTTACCAGCATAGAGATACTGTGATTCATCGCTTGTCAGGAGCTGGTAAACTCCTCTTTTTCATCCTCGTGTCATTGGCGGCCATGATTAGCTATGATACCAGACTACTTGTTCTGATTGCCATCTTTTCGGTTTTTCTCCTCTATTTGTCAGAAATCCGCTTTAAAGATGTTTCCTTTGTAGCCGTTTTTGCGACGGTATTTGCCGTTTTAAACGTTTTGATGGTCTATCTCTTTTCTCCCGAGTATGGGGTTGGACTTTACGGAGAGAGAAGTGTGATTTGGCAGGGAATCGGTGCCTACACTCTGACCAGTCAAGAGCTCTTTTATCTGCTAAATTTGGCTATTAAGTACCTTTGCACCATTCCTCTGGCTATTATCTTTTTGATGACAACCCATCCTAGTCAGTTTGCTTCCAGTTTAAATCAAATTGGTGTGCCTTACAAGATTGCCTATTCAGTCAGCCTGACTTTGCGCTATATTCCAGATTTGCAGGAAGAATTCTTTACCATCAAGATGTCTCAGGAAGCGCGTGGGATGGAATTATCCAAGAAAGCTTCTCTTATGCAACGAATCAAAGGCAATCTGCGCATTATCACTCCCTTGATTTTTAGCTCGTTAGAACGCATTGATACCATCGCGACCGCCATGGAGCTTCGCCGCTTTGGGAAAGAGAAAAAACGCACTTGGTATAGTTATCAGGCCTTGAAAAAAGGAGACTATCTTACCTTGCTTTTGGCAGCTGTGTTTTTAGTAGCTAGTTTACTACTTATCTTGCAGAATCAGGGACGATTTTACAACCCTTGGAAATAGCTTGAAAAAATTGAAAAAAATCAAGTCGTTTCTATTGACAATGATTCTGAAAGTGTTATACTAAGAAA
>CAURTM010000023.1:0-18031 GCA_963527735.1 uncultured Streptococcus sp. | reverse complement strand
GGCAACTGCTTCACAATTCATCAAGAATGAGTATTATCGTTCACACGACAATTTTCATTTTACCATACTTTTCCAATATTTTCAAGCTATTTTGATATAATTTTTAATAGGGATTATCACGGTAAAACCTGAAAAGAGGGCTCTATTCGAGTCCCTCTGTAAATTAATCTGCATAAATATATGTAACAAAACCTTCAGAAGTTGTTGTTGGATTGAACCATCCACGGTGATTTCCAATTGTACGATTACCTGCATAATTTGATTCTGATACTTGAATACTTGTTGATGATGAAACAGCTGTAACTACTGCTACGTGTCCATATCCACCATCATTCCAACATGCAATTGCACCAACTTGAGGTGTTGAACCTGTACGGAATCCTGCAGCAGCTGCGCTTGTAGCCCACTGTGCTCCATTACCCCAATAGTCTCCAGCCCAAGGTGCTAATGTTTTAACTCCCCATGTACATTCTCCAATTGGATAACTTGAAGCGTTTGTACTGTATGTTGGACGAACTTTTGCACGGACAGGTGCTGCTGCAGATTCAGATACTGCTTGCACTTGAGCTGTTAAGTTAGTGTTTGCTGAAGCAAGTACTGATTGTTGTTGGCTAGCTTGTTTTTCTTTATAAGCTGTCTCTGCCGCTGCTGCTGCTTTTGCTGCCGCTTCTGCTTCTGCTTTTTTCTCTAGCAAACTTGCTTTTTCATCTTCTGCTGTCGCTTTTTCAGCAGCAAGATTTAATTCTGCAGCCTTCAACTCAGCTTGTTTCGTTGTTAAAGCTTGTGCATCATCAGACAACTTCTGTTGATTTGCAATAACTGTATTAATTGCGTCATTGTTTGCCACTTGCTTCTCAGAAATTGATTTTTTATCTGCTTTTTGTTGTTCCAACATTTTGTTGTTAGCAGATACAATTTCATTCATTGCTGCAACACGTGAAATAGCTTCTGTAATTGATTTTGAGTTTACAATCGTATTGATGTAGCTGGTTGCAGCTCCATTTGTTTGAGCACTACGAGCTTGCTTTTCCAAAGAATCATTACGAGATACAATGTTTTTAGAAAGTTCTGTAATCTCACTCTCAAGTTTTTTGGATTCTGCTTGTAATCTATCATTTTCAGCTTGCAAATTAGATTGCTCAGCTTGAATAGCTGATACTTGCTCCTGAATTTGGTCAACTTGTTTTTGGGCTTCTTGTTGTTGTGCTGTTAAGTTACTAATTTTATTATCTTGAGCAGCAATTTTGTCATCAGTAGTTTCTGCATGCGCAGTTGTTAAAACAGCTACTTGAGAAACCATTACTGTACTTAATAAAAGTGACGCTAAGATTTTTTTCTTCATATTACGTAGATACTCCTTCTTTTAAAGACAATACTAGTATACCAAAAAAAGGCCTAATGAATATTACGCCTTTGTTACATTTTTGTTTCTTTCTTATAGATAATATCTTTCAAAAATAAACTGAAAAATAAGCATCCACACAAGATTTAAAATCATTGATGGTACTAAACTGTAGACTATGAACAAAGACATACTATCCACAGTTAAACCTACCACTATTGCAAGTATATATGCCCCCATCTCAAATAGAAAAGTCATGACAATAATTGCCAACATTCTCGTCCAACGATTCAATAAAATAACACTATTAAATTTATGGAGAAATACCCCCAACAAGACGAACAACAGAGTCGCAATTCCTATTAGATGGAAAAAGTAAATATCATAAACTAAACCAACTACAAAACAATAGGCTAAATAGAGATATTCTGATACTTCAATCGTCTCAAATAAGAGAAATAAAAACAGAAAATGACTAGCTAACTGTACGTGGGGAAAAAATGAACCCAGAATCTGGCTAATATGGGCGTCAATTAGAACAAAGAAAGGAAGCAATAAAAACACTCCAACCCGTTTCAACTGTCTCATTATGAATTCCCCACTAATTCTATCACATCTACATTATGAGTATCTGCACTCAATTTAACAGTTACTTCTCGTGTCAAATAGTCCGTACTATGCGTTGTGGCAACCACTTCACCAACAGGAATATCAGCAACGTTAAAGTTTCCTAATCCACCCGTTGTCACCTTATCGCCTGTACTAATATCGCTATTGCTATTTAATTGGCTAATTTTGAGAACTTCATTTTCCTTGTCGTAGCCAACAATAATTCCATAAATTGTGGTAGTGCCATGTTGAATTTTAACAGAAATCTTATCAGCATTTTCCGTATTTGTCAGAAGGTTGACCATGGTAGAGTTCTCCTCTACTTTTGAGACGCTCCCAATCAAGCCACCATTTGCAATTGCTAACATATTCTCAGAAGCCCCTTTTGATTTGCCTACATCTAAGGTCAATTCCTGTTTCCAAGATACTGGAGAACGCATAATAACATCTGCTGCTAAAGTCTTTGTGGCTTGCAACTTAGACTTCATATCAAGCAATTGTCGCAATTGTTCATTTTCTGTCTTTAAACTTTCCGCCTCATTCGATTTAACTTCTAATTGGTAAATCTGTTTCTTCAAACTTTCATTTTCATTATATGTTCGTGTCAAGTGAGCCAAATCTGATTTGACAGAATCAAACCACTGAAAAGGTTTTTGTACAACCCTATCAACCAATGAGATTCCATCTCCTAATTTTGTCACAATTGTACTTGAATAAGTCGTCGCTAAGAGAGCTGACACAAGCAGAACAGTGACAAAAACAATAATGACATATTTTGATTTTTTAAAACGGTTCATATCCCTACCTTTATATCAAAAACTGTTACAGTAACTTTTTTATCAATTCCTGAAATCTACTAAGATTTTAAGAAAAATAAACAACAACCAAGTACGAGAATAACAATAATTGCTAGCGTATCCTTTCGCGTCCATTTCAATTGTCGGTATTGACTTCTACCTTTTCCCCCCTGATAACCACGCGCTTCCATGGCGATAGCCAAGGAATCCGCACGTTTTAAACTTGTTGCAAAAAGAGGAATCAAAATGGGAATCATCGCCTTCACCTTTTGAACAATGCTTCCTTCACCAAAATCCACTCCACGCGCTTTCTGTGCATTCATAATCCGCGTCGTATCATCCATTAAGGTCGGAACAAAACGCAAACTCATAGACAGCATCAAACCAATTTCATGAACTGGAACTTTCACACGCTTTAAAGGCGCTAACAAAGCTTCGACAGCTGAGGCCAAACTTAAGGGCATGGTTGTTAAGGTTAACAAAGTTGAAAAGAAAATAATCAATACAAAGCGACAAAAAATAATTCCAGCTTGTTGCAAAGCATAATCCGTGATTCTCACAAACGAAAACTCAAATAAAACATTCCCATTAGAAATGAAAAATAGTTGAAAAATAGTTGTGAAGGCAATCAAGAAAAACATAGACTTCAAGCCCTGAATAAAAAATGAAATAGATACTCCGGACAAGGCAATAAAGATCCCTGTCGCTATAAAAAGAATTAGATTCGTCAAGGGATTATTAGCCCAAAAAACGATCAAAATCAGTAGCATCATAGCCAGTAATTTACTACGTGGGTCCAATCGGTGAACAATCGAATCCCCTGGGATATAACGCCCCAAAATCATACTATCCATTTAGCGACTCCTTGAACTCCTCTATCTTAATCGGTAATCGTTTAAATGACACGCCTCTATCCGCCAATCGTTTACAAAAGGCCGTAATTTTAGGTACTCCCAACTGCACTTCTTCCATAAAGACAACATCTTGAAAGACATCACTTGGCTTACCACCCTTAACTAGACGTCCCTTTTCCATCACATAGACTTGATTCGCATATTCAGCAACATCATCCATCAAATGCGTTACCAAGACAATGGTCATCCCTGACTGATGGAGTTTTTTGAACAAATTCATCAACTCTTTTCTCCCCAGGGGATCTAGGCCTGCTGTGGGCTCATCTAAGACTAATATAGCTGGTTCCATGGCAAGTATGCCTGCAATGGCGACACGTCTCATTTGTCCACCCGATAGCTCAAACGGGCTACGATTTAAAAGTGATTCATCAATTCCAACCAGAGCCAGTTTCTCACGCGCAATCTTCTCCGCATCTTCTTCAGAAACTCCAAAATTTTGCGGTCCAAAAGCAACGTCTTTCAAAACCGTTTCTTCAAAGATCTGATTTTCAGCAAACTGAAATACCAAGCCAACCTGTTTTCTAATTTGACGAATATCTTTATTTTTAGAAGTCGAGGTGATTAAGGTATCAAAAACTCGCACACTTCCTTGACTTGGCACCAATAAACCATTTAATAGTTGTAAAATAGTTGATTTACCACTACCTGTGTGCCCAATTAAAGCCGTATAAGAACCATCTTCAATCGTCAAAGAAACATCCGACAGAGCTGCTGAAGCTAAGGGAGTCCCTTCTTGATATGTAAAACTCACATTTTCTAGAGCAATTCCCATAGCTTATCCTCTAGCTCACTTTCTGTCAAATAATTTTCAGGCAAATCATAGCCATTCTGGCTCAAAGAATGTTTTAATTGATTAGCAAAAGGATCGTCTAATCCAATTTGATCTAAATCATTTCGAGAGAAAAGTTCTCTTGGGCTACTGGTTGATTCAATTTCCCCTTTTTTCATGACCAACACACGATCACTCATGGCAACTTCTTCCAAATCATGTGTAATGGAAATGACCGTCATATCATAGTCTTTTCGAATTCCTTTTACTGTATCAATCAGTTCTCTACGCCCCTCAGGATCCAACATACTCGTTGCTTCATCTAAGATTAAAATAGCTGGTCTTATGGCTACAACACCTGCAATGGCAACACGTTGCTTTTGGCCACCTGATAGACGCGCTGGCTCTCTCTTTTTAAAGTCCAACATGCCAACCAAATCCAGAGCTTCTTCCACTCTCTTTTTCATTTCTTGACGAGAAAGTCCCTGATTTTCCAAACCAAAGGCAACATCATCTTCAACAGTCGCTCCAACAAATTGATTATCTGGATTTTGAAAAACCATACCGATTTGACGACGTATATTCCAAACATTTTCCTCAGTCAGCCGTTGGCCATCAATTACAATCTCTCCAGATTCTGCTTCCAGTAAACCATCAATTAAGCGAACCGTCGTTGATTTACCACTACCATTATGCCCTACAATCGAAAGCCATTCTCCACGTTTCACGTGAAACGTAATATCTTTCACATCATAGTATTCCTGACTTTCCTTATAGCGAAAAGAAAGATTTTTTACATCAATTATTGATTTCATTTCGAACCAAATGTCCCTTTAAATACATAGGCACTACCCTTGAAATAATCATAGCCAGAGTAGATAGTGAAAAACAAGGCTACATAAAGTAGAACTTGACCAAGCAAAGTCCAATGTAATAGCAAGAAAATAATCGCAAACATCTGGCTGAAAGTTTTAATTTTTCCAGGCATTGCCGCTGCTAAAACCGTTCCACCAGTTTCAACCAATAAAAGCCTTAAACCTGTCACAGCCAACTCACGACAGATAATCACTACAACAATCCAAGCTGGAGCCATACCTAACTCAATCAGCATAATAAAAGCCGACATAACTAGCAACTTATCCGCCATTGGATCCGCAAACTTCCCAAAGTTACTAACCACACTCCATTTACGAGCTAAATATCCATCTAAATAGTCGGTAATACTGGCAATAGCAAAGATAATAGCTGCTACTATATGACTTTCTAGCGAATTTCCTATCGTTAAAATAAAGATAAAAATAGGTATAAAGAGAATTCGACCTATTGTTAAGAGATTTGGAATTTGTTCTTTTTTCATTCGTTTTTCCTTAATTTTTAGTAAAGGTTACAGTGATTTGTCCAGTCTGAGCTGTTAATTTCGATAAATCAACAGTCTGATTATCTACTGTTAAATCGACACCTTTGACAACACCTAAAGTAATGGTCACAGGATTTTTTGTTGAAACTGTTGTTTCCGCACTTTTATTATCCGGTGATAAGGTCACACCACCCTCAATCTCACTTTCTGAAACACTAACCCAACTTCTAGCATCTGAAACCGATAATTGCAATTTTGCAGTTTCCTTACTTGTTTTATAAGCGATTTCTACTCGATTTCCCTCACCTGATACACTTATAGTTGGTTCAATATTCGAAGAGCTACTTGATGAACTACTACTTGAAGATGAAGTTACAGAACTAGTTGAGCTTGTTGCTTGAACTACACTATAACTAGAGGCAGATAAACGCTCCGGTTGAGTCTGGAGATAATTCCAAACATAATAGGTCACAAAAATAACAATCGATAGTGCAAAGAGTATAAAATAAAATAAAGGTAAAAATGATGCCTTATTTTTCTTACTGGAACGTCTCCTGCCTGTCAACTCGTCTTCATCAACATCTACTTCCTCATAAGTAATCATGGTCCCAGAATCATAAGCATCCAAGACAATTCGCTCATCTAGCTCAACTGCCCACGCATACTTTCTCAAAAAAGAACGAGTATAAAATGGACTAGGAAGTTGATCAAAATCATCAGCTTCCATCGCCTCCAACATATCCAACTGAATTTCTGTTTTTTTATGTAATTCTTCTAAAGTCAACCCTTGGTTGGTTCTAGCTAAACGTAAAACCTCACCAATTGTTTTTTTCCTCATACTTGTCATTCCTTCTTTCTAGTGTCTATTATGATTAGTTACTACGATGGGAATATTGTAAAATCAACTATATCCCCTTCATCTATTAAGTGATGCCCTGCATCAAGGACATCCTCTAAAGTAATTTCCTGTAAAATTTTCGGCAAATCAAAGATTGTCTCACCTTTTTCAAAAGCATCATATTGCGTTGCAATAAATTCAAGAGAGTTCATGCTACTGAAAAATTCTCCAAACATCTCTCTTTTGATAATATCTAAATGATCCTCTGTAATATCTAAATCCTTTGTAAAATTACGAATGGCCTTCCTAAATTGATGAGATAAAGCAACTGGCTCTTTTGTATCCATTGTCAACATAACAAAATGAAAGCGACTTGTTACTTCAACTTCCAGAGATAAGGATGCATCAATTTTACCTGATTCATATAATTTTTGAAAACGATCCGAAGTCCAACCAAACATCATTGCAAACAATAATTTTAATAAAATATGATGTCGATAGCAATCCGCCTCAGAAACTTCTCGATTACCTCTAATCCCAATCGCTAGTTTGGGAGAAGACACTTCCATTCTCATACTGTCTGTTTGCTTTACATCTTGTAAAATAAGCTTTTCTCTTGCTACTTCCTGAACATCTAAATCTTCCAGTTCTTTTCTTTCAAAGTAGTCCTGTACTTGATCCACATCAAAATTACCAACTAAAAACAGAGACATGTTTACAGGTTTGTAAAACCTTGCAAAATTCTCTTGCAAATTAGTTAGATTGATTTGGTAAACTGACTCCTCACTGCCAACTATATCAGTTGCTAAAGGTGTGCCTGGATACAAATTCGCTAAAGTTGAAAAGAATAAACACGAATCTGGATCATCTTGATACATTTCTCGTTCTTGCTGGATAATATCCTGCTCTCTTAAAATGGAATCTTCAGTAAAATGTGCTGATGTTACCAATTCATCAAGTAAGTCTAAATTTTCTAAAAAATGATCCGTTGCTGAAAAAAGATAGCTTGTTTTTGTAAAGCTTGTAAAGGCATTACTATCTGCACCTAGACTCGTAAAAGCTGACATCAAATCGCTAGAATCTTCTCTTTCAAATAATTTATGTTCAAGAAAGTGAGCAATTCCTGCAGGATATTGTTTTACATCTCCGTCAACTTCTGTGACAAGCGTATCTACCGAACCAAACTGTACAGTTACACTCCCGTAAACCTCTTTAAATTCCTTTTTAGGCAAAAGAGCAACTGTCAAGCCATTTGACAAACGAGTTCGATAAACCATTTCTTTTACAGCTGGATAGTATTTTTCTTCAAAAACAACCTTTGTCATTCTATTCCTTCCATAAAGTAAATCGCTTGTAGTTTCACATTATTAGCTGCTCTACAAATAGCATCTTTGTCAACTTGCTCGAGTTTTGCAATCCAACCTTTAAAGTCTGCTGAAGATTTTCCAAGTAAGGCATTTTGATAAGCACGTTCAATCAATGAACCTTGATTATCTTGAGAAAGCAACAAAGACCGACGAATCATTTCCTTGGTCTGCTCTAACTCAAGCTCTGTAAAATATCCTTTTTTTAAATCAAGCAGTTGATTATTCATCATTTTACGAGCCTGGTTCCGATTTTCTCGATCGATACCAGCATACATCCTCAAGAATCCACTAAATAAATCGAGCTGACTTGAAATAGTATAAGCCAATCCAGCATTTTCACGGACATTTGTAAATAGTTTAGAGTGAGCAAATCCACCCAGTAAACCATTCATTACAATCATGGGTAAATGTTGCTCATCGCCATATTCAGAAGGGCAATGATAACCCAACTCTAAAATAGATTGTCCCACATTTTTCCGAACCATACCTTCTTGAAGGATATTGGAATAAGGTTGACAATACTGAACCTTCACATTACCTTCTCGACCTTTAAAACCAAATGATTCTAATATATTTTGAATTTCAACCTCATTAAAATCACCTAGGAAAAAGAAATCTATTCGATCATTGGCCAAAAATTCTTGGAAACAAGAATAAGAACTTTGTGGAGTTTCAGCTAAAATACGATTTCGTAAATCACTGTATTCCAATTGGAGACGTTCATCATGAAAAAACAATTTATCCAATTCTTTATGTGCAAAATAAAAAGAATCATCCATATCAGCTGCTAAACTTGCTAGCAATTGCTTTTTCTCAATTTCAAATAAGGACGGATCAAATCCATTATCAACTAGCATGGGTGAAAAAAGAGTCTCTTTTACTAGTTCCAAAACCTGAGAAGTTAGCACATTTTTCCTACTTAAAAACTCATCACGAACATAGGTAAATGTCAATTCTACAATATGACTTTGCCCTCTTCTAAAACAATTGGTTGACATATCTGTACCGTATAGACTGGCTAAATGTCTTCTCAAATCTTGAGAAGTGGGATACATCTGATTAGCAGTCTCTAGCATACTCGCACTCAACATGCGACCTGCAATCGTATCAAGAGATAATGGAGCGGTAAAACGCACGGTAATTTTGTTCGTTTTAAACTTTTTTGATTGGATAAAATGTGTTGAAATTCCATGCACTAACTCCATGATTTACCTCCTTATATACAGACTTCTATTATATCACGAAAACCTGAAATTTTCTTGTTCTCTGTAACACTTTTGAAATAAAAATCGCTTACATTTCTCCCTGTTTCTCTCACTATTTTTAGGAAAATATGGTATAATACCAAAGATTGAGGTGAATTATGGAATACAAATTATTTGAAGAATTTATTACCCTCCAAGCACTACTCAAAGAACTTGGAATTACACATAGCGGAGGAGCTATCAAATCATTTCTCTCTGAACATTCTGTTTACTTTAATGGGGAATTAGAGAATCGTCGTGGTAAAAAACTTCGTATTGGCGATAAAATTGACATCCCTGACATGAATATTGACATCTTGTTGACACAACCTACTTCTGAGGAGCAAGATGAATACCAAGCTGATAAAGTTGAAAAAGAACGAATCGCTAAACTTGTTAAGGAGATGAATAAAGGAGTAAAAAAAGACAACTCTAAACCTACTTCATCGCCAAAAAGCAAACAAGCTCCACGATTCCCTGGTAGATAATCATGTGGCTACAACACCTATCTCTCAAGACTTTTCGTAACTACAAAGAGACGAAAATAGACTTTAATCCTAAATTAAATGTCTTTTTAGGACGTAATGCACAAGGAAAAACAAACATGTTAGAGGCTATCTATTTTTTAGCCTTAACGCGTAGTCATCGAACTCGAACAGATAAAAATCTCATTCATTTTGATGAGGAACAACTTCATCTTTCAGGTCTCGTTCAGAAAAAAACTGGATCCATTCCTCTAGAAATCGAACTAACACAAAAAGGCCGTGTGACAAAAGTTAATCATTTAAAACAGGCACGCCTTTCAGATTATGTCGGACATATGAATGTTGTCTTATTTGCTCCTGAAGATTTACAACTAATTAAAGGAGCACCTTCGGTTCGACGAAAATTCATTGATATGGAACTTGGGCAAATTAAGCCAATCTATTTATCAGATTTAACCAATTATAACCATATTCTTAAGCAAAGAAATACCTATTTAAAATCAGCTCAAAAAATAGATGAAACCTTCCTTTCAGTACTAGATGATCAGCTAGTCGATTATGGATGTCGTGTAATGAATCACCGCTTAGATTTTATAAAAAAACTAGAGCATTTTGGCCGTAAGAAACATTTTGAACTTTCTAATCAGATTGAAGAATTGTCAATATTCTATCAATCTTCTGTAAAGCCAACTGACAAAGAAAACTTAGCAGAATCTTTCAAAATTGCTTTAGAAAAAAGTAGGTCTAGAGATTTATTTAAAAAGAATACTGGTGTTGGGCCTCATCGAGATGACATTTCTTTTTATATAAATGGGATGGATGCTAGTTTTGGAAGTCAAGGCCAACATCGTAGTCTCGTCCTCTCGATAAAATTAGCAGAAATCGAGTTAATGGAAAGTATTACTACAGAATCTCCAATATTACTGCTTGACGATGTTATGAGCGAACTTGACAACACTAGACAACTAAAATTATTAGAAACGATTTCTCATTCAATCCAAACCTTTATCACAACAACAAGCTTAGACCATCTTCAAAATCTGCCAGAAAATCTAAGTATCTTCACTATTCAGGATGGTAAAGTTTCTGTAAATTAAAATTGACAACATTGTAAAAGAACTCCTATTTTCGCAGGAGTTCTTTTGATTGTTTTTTTACATAGAATAATTTGGTGCCTCATTAGTAATTTGTACATCATGAGGATGGCTCTCTTTCAAACCAGCACCAGACATTTCAATAAATTGAGCATTATCGTGTAGTTCTTTAAGGTTAGCTGCACCACAGTAACCCATACCAGAGCGAATACCTCCAATCATTTGGAAGACAATATCAGCTGCCGCTCCTTTATAAGCAACACGACCTTCAATTCCTTCTGGAACGAGTTTGTTTGCTTCATTGACAGAACCTTGGAAGTAACGATCGCTTGAACCTTTCTTCATTGCTGCGATTGATCCCATACCACGGTAAGTCTTGAATTTACGTCCTTGGAAGATTTCAGTTTCACCTGGAGCTTCATCAGTTCCAGCAAACATAGATCCAAGCATAACAGCATTTCCACCAGCCGCAAGTGCTTTTACAATATCTCCAGAATACTTGATTCCACCGTCAGCAATGATAGTCTTACCATATTCACGCGCAACAGCTGCAGCATCGTAGATAGCTGTTACTTGCGGAACACCAACACCAGCAATCACACGAGTAGTACAGATAGAACCTGGTCCAATACCAACCTTGACAACGTCTACACCCGCTTCATAAAGAGCACGGGCACCCTCAGCAGTTGCAATATTTCCAGCAATCAAAGTACGATCTGGGAAGTGAGCACGAATCTCAGCAATTTTACGCAAGACACCTGCAGAATGACCATGTGCAGTATCAATAACAATCGCATCCGCTCCTGCTTCAAAAAGAGCCTCTGCACGTTCAAATGTATCTGAAGTAACACCTACTGCACCTGCAACTAATAGACGACCAAACTCATCTTTAGCAGCATTTGGAAACTCAATAACTTTTTCAATATCTTTGATAGTAATCAAACCAGAAAGACGACCTTCTTCATCTACCAAAGGAAGCTTTTCAATACGGTGTTCTTGAAGAATACTCTCAGCTGTTGCAAGATCTGTACCCACAGGAGCAGTAACAAGATTTTCACTGGTCATATGATTTGAGATTGGTTGGTTATAGTCTGAAATAAAACGAAGATCTCGGTTTGTCAAAATACCAACCAATTTACGATTTTCAAGTGTTTCAACAACTGGAACACCACTGATGCGGTAACGACCCATAAGCTCATCTGCTTCAGCAATTGTATGTTCAGGCGTCAAGAAGAACGGATCAATAATAACTCCATTTTCAGAACGTTTTACCTTACGAACCTCTTCTGCTTGTTGAGCAATTGACATGTTTTTATGGATAACTCCGAGACCGCCTGCACGAGCAATAGCAATGGCCATTTGACTCTCTGTTACTGTGTCCATAGCAGCGGTAATAATTGGGATATTTAAAGTCAAATTATCTGCCAATTTAGTTGTTAAATCTGCATCGTTAGGCAACACATGACTTTCAGCTGGAATAAGCAATACATCATCAAAGGTAAAACCTTTTTTCAAAAATTTAGTGTCCCAATTAGACATTCGAAGTTTCCTCTTTTCTTTCTTTTTGAGCTTGACTCTTTTTATATTGTATCTATCATACCATTCTATAAAAATTTGTCAAATGTTACAGGGATAAATAAAAAACTATCTTTTCTTTGAGATAGAAATGATAGTTTCTTGTAAAATAAACTTAGTTAAAGTACTGAAGTCCCATTGCCCCTTTAACCTCAGATAGGGTTTGACCCGCAACTTCACGCGCTCTTTCACTACCTTTTTGAAGCATATTATAAACTTCTCCCATATCCTTAGCAAATTCAATACGGCGCTCACGAATAGGACCCAGTTCACGTTCTAATATTTCAAGTAGATAACGCTTGGTCTTCACATCACCAAGACCACCTCGTTGATAATGTTCTTTCATGTCAGCAATTTCTTGAGCATCTTCTGGACGACCAAAAACATCTAGATAATGGAAAACCATATTTCCTTCAATTTTACCTGGATCCTCAACGCGGATATGATCTGGATCTGTATACATACTCATTACTTTTTTACGCAAAGTATCCGCATCATCAGCTAAATAAATACCATTATTGAGTGATTTAGACATTTTAGCATTTCCATCTAAACCAGGCAAACGCCCTGCTCTCTCATTTTCTGGATAAATACCTTCTGGTTCCACCAAGACATCACAGTTATATGCATTGTTAAAAGAACGAACAATTTCACGAGTTTGCTCAATCATTGGTTTCTGATCTGTCCCAACAGGAACATAATTAGCCTTAAAAGCTGTGATGTCAGCTGCTTGAGCTATTGGATAGACCAAGAATCCTGTCGGAATGCTTTCTCCAAATCCTTTCTGAGCAATTTCTGTCTTGACAGTTGGATTACGCTCCAAACGTGCTAATGAAACTAGATTCATATAGTACATAGATAGTTCAGCCAACTCTGGAATCTGGCTTTGAATAAAGATAGTTGATTTACTTGGATCCAATCCAACTGCAAGATAATCCAAAGTCACATTTCCGATAGACTCTACAATGGTTTGAGGATCTTTGGCATGATCTGTCAAGGCTTGTTGGTCAGCCAAGAACACAAACATATCATACTTATCCTCTTCCTGTAATAATACTCGATTTTTGAGACTTCCAACATAATGTCCAATATGCAATTTTCCTGTTGGACGGTCTCCTGTTAAAATAATGGGTTTAGTCATTTTGTTCTCCTTCGATATGGTCCCTTCAATTATAGCATTTTTTTAATGAAATAACCGTAATTTATCAAAATAAATCAGCCTTGCTATTTACGGATTGTTGTAAAGTATGCTGTAAATTTAATTTACACAAAATTGACAGATAAAAATTTGAATATTTCCGTATTTTCTAGTAGAATAAATATATTACACATATAGGAGAAAAACATTGCTTACAGTATCTGATGTTTCACTACGTTTTAGTGATCGCAAACTTTTTGATGATGTCAATATCAAATTTACAGAAGGAAATACTTATGGATTAATCGGTGCTAATGGTGCCGGAAAATCAACCTTTTTAAAAATTTTAGCTGGAGATATCGAACCTACTACTGGTCACATCTCTCTTGGTCCAGATGAACGTCTCTCTGTTCTTCGTCAAAATCACTTTGACTATGAAGATGAACGTGCCATTGATGTCGTTATCATGGGAAATGAAAAACTTTATAGCATCATGAAAGAGAAAGATGCCATCTACATGAAGGAAGATTTCTCAGACGAAGATGGAGTGCGTGCTGCCGAACTTGAAGGAGAGTTTGCCGAGCTTGGAGGCTGGGAAGCAGAAAGTGAAGCCTCTCAACTCCTTCAAAACCTAAATATCCCAGAAGAATTGCACTATCAAAATATGAGTGAATTGGCTAACGGTGAGAAAGTAAAGGTTCTCCTCGCCAAAGCACTTTTTGGTAAACCAGATGTTCTTCTCTTGGACGAGCCCACCAATGGTTTGGATATCCAATCAATTACATGGCTAGAAGACTTTTTGATTGATTTTGATAACACCGTTATCGTAGTATCCCACGACCGTCACTTCTTAAACAAAGTATGTACTCACATGGCCGACCTTGACTTTGGAAAAATCAAACTCTATGTCGGAAACTACGACTTCTGGAAGGAATCTTCTGAGCTCGCTGCTAAATTGCTAGCAGACCGTAATGCTAAAGCAGAAGAAAAAATTAAGCAATTGCAAGAATTCGTAGCTCGTTTCTCTGCCAATGCTTCCAAATCAAGACAAGCAACATCACGTAAGAAAATGCTTGATAAGATTGAGCTAGAAGAGATTGTGCCATCTAGCCGTAAATATCCATTTATCAACTTTAAAGCGGAACGTGAGATTGGTAATGATCTCTTGACAGTAGAAAATCTAACTGTAAAGATTGATGGTGAGACTATTTTAGATAATATCAGCTTTATCTTGCGTCCAGGTGATAAGACAGCGCTTATTGGACAAAATGACATCCAAACGACTGCATTAATTCGTGCAATCATGGGGGACATTGACTATGAAGGAACTGTCAAGTGGGGAGTAACTACTAGCCGTTCTTACTTGCCAAAAGATAACTCGGCCGATTTTGCAGGGGGAGAATCAATTCTTGACTGGTTGCGTCAATTCGCAAGTAAAGAAGAAGATGACAATACTTTCCTACGTGGCTTCCTCGGCCGTATGCTCTTCTCTGGAGATGAAGTTAACAAACCTGTAAATGTCTTGTCAGGGGGAGAAAAAGTACGTGTCATGCTTTCAAAACTCATGCTCTTGAAATCAAATGTCCTTGTACTTGATGATCCAACCAATCACTTGGACTTGGAATCTATCTCAAGCTTGAACGATGGATTGAAAAACTTTAAAGAATCAATCATCTTTGCCAGCCATGACCACGAGTTTATTCAAACTCTAGCTAACCATATCATTGTCTTGTCTAAAAATGGCGTCATTGACCGTATCGATGAAACCTATGATGAATTCCTAGAAAATGCAGAAGTACAAGCAAAAGTTAAAGAACTTTGGAAAGACTAAATAAAACTTCAAAACTCAGTTGGGTTAACCAGCTGAGTTTTCTAACATTTTATGAGGTAACATGAAATTATTTTTTAAAACATATTGGACCTATTTTGTTTCTTTCATCATTCCCATAATCATTATGACAGGAGTATATCTATCTCAAGGTATCTACTGGAATAGCGATACATCTCCACTATTAGGAGATGGGTTTCATCAATACGTTATTTTTGATGTAGCTTTACGAAATATCCTACATGGAAATGGTAGTCTGTTTTACACCTTTACAAGTGGCCTCGGATTAAATTTCTATGCCCTATCTAGTTATTACTTGGGTAGTTTCCTTTCACCACTAGTTTACTTTTTTGATCTAACGAATATGCCAGATGCTGTCTATCTGACAACTCTCTTAAAATTTGGATTGATTGGACTGTCAACTTACTTTAGTTTAAATAAATTATTTCAATCGATTCCTAAGCCTTTAAAACTAGCTTTATCTACTTCCTATGCTCTGATGAGTTTCACTGTTAGTCAACTAGAGATAAAGACCTGGCTAGATGTTTTTATCTTGATTCCTTTAATTATAACTGGTTTACACCTGCTTATCACTGAAAAAAAATTCTTATTGTACTTTACAAGTCTGTCAATTTTATTTATTCAAAATTATTATTTTGGCTATATGGCAGCATTGTTTCTTATTTTCTGGTATCTCTGTCAAATTTCGTGGGACTTTAAAACCCGAAAATCATCTGTTCTTGATTTTGTCGTGACCTCCTTTTTAGCTGGTATGGCTAGTTTGATTCTGACCCTTCCTACTCTGTTTGATTTACAGACACATGGAGAAAAATTAACTGAAGTTACAAAGTTTCAAACTGAAAGTAGCTGGTATCTTGATCTCTTTGCTAAGCAATTCATTGGTTCCTTTGACACAACAAAGTATGGGGCCATCCCAATGATTTTTGTTGGACTACTTCCCTTTATTTTGACCATTTTATTTTTTACGCTGAAATCCATTAAGTTTCACGTGAAACTTATCTATGCAATCTTATTTGCATTTCTAATTGCAAGCTTTTATATTGAAGCTCTTGATTTATTTTGGCAAGGCATGCATACTCCAAACATGTTTTTACATCGCTATGCTTGGATTTTCTCTACCTTGTTAATTTACACAGCAGCGGAAGTCTTAAATCGTCTGAAAGAAATTAAAATCTGGAATTTTTTAGTTTCGCTTTTTCTTCTAGTAACAGGATTTTTAGCTACCATCTATCTAAAATCACATTATTCTTTTTTAACAGATTTGAATATTCTGCTTACTCTTGAATTTTTAGTTGTCTATTCTCTTTTACTCCTTGCAGTTATCAAAAAGTTTATCTCTGTAAATCTATTTGCCATTCTAATCTCTTTATTTATAATGGTTGAAATAAGTTTAAATGCTTCATCTCAAATAGACGGAATTGCTAAAGAATGGGGTTTTGCTTCTCGAAGTTCATATAATCGAGATATCCCAGCTATGGAATCTTTCTCAACATATATTGGAAATCAATTTACTCGTACTGAGAAACTACAAACTCAGACAGGAAATGACAGTATGAAATTCAACTACAATGGAATCTCTCAATTTTCATCTGTTCGAAATCGTTCAGCAAGCTCTACTTTGGATAAACTTGGTTTTAAATCCTCTGGGACTAATCTCAATCTCCGTTATGCCAATAATAGTATTTTGGCTGATAGTTTATTTGGTATCCAGTACAATATCTCAGAAAGTCCTATTGATAAGTATGGTTTTAAAGATATCTATCAAAAAGATAATCTTACCCTATATGAAAATCAATTCTCTCTTCCGATTGCCTTTGCTAGTCAATCTGTTTACAATGATGTCAAGTTCAATGAACACACTTTGGATAATCAATCCTCGTTTTTAAATCAACTTGCTAACGTCAATTTTGATTATTTTTCTCCAATCCCTTATGAAAAAACAGAAAATACTAATGATTTGATTAGTGTTACAAGTTCTTCAAATGAGGATGCAGCAATCCAGTATCAAATTGAAGTTCCAGAAAACAGCCAAGTTTATCTTTCTTTCACAAACCTTCACTTTTCTAATGACAAACAAAAAAAGGTTGACATCCTTGTAAATGGAGAAAAGAAAACTTTTACAACTGATAATGTCTTCTCCTTCTTTAATCTAGGCTATACAAAAGAGAAAAAAACTTTCAATATTCATGTTAGTTTCCCTGGAAATTCACAAGTATCATTTGAATCTCCTACCTTCTATCGTTTAGATACCCAAACTTTAACTGAGGCAATTCAAAAAATTAAAGAACAACCTGTAACAGTATCAACTTCTAAAAACAAGGTTTTTGCTACATATGATGTCCAACAAGATACATCTATTTTCTTCACCATTCCTTATGACAAAGGTTGGTCTGCCTACCAAGATGGTAAGAAAATAGAAATTAAACAAGCTCAAACTGGTTTTATGAAAGTTGACATTCCTAAAGGGAAAGGAACTATTACACTTTCCTTTATTCCCAATGGTTTTATTACTGGAGCAATTTGTTCCTTTACTTCTCTCTTACTATTTGGAATTTATAATCACAAACGAAAGTCATCTAAGACATAAAAAAATCGACCAATCGGTCGATTTTTTTAATCTTCTTCCATTTTCTTAGGTTGATAGGCTAGCATA
>CAURTM010000022.1:0-21699 GCA_963527735.1 uncultured Streptococcus sp. | reverse complement strand
GTTGAAGAACGTATCGACGTATTCGGTTCAGAAGGTAAAGCTTAATCTAGCTGAACAATACAGTTGAAACCTGCCCATTGGGTGGGTTTTTTGGTGTTTTAAGGGGAACTATTAAGCCAGAATTTTGGACTAATACTCTTCGAAAATCTCTTCAAACCACGTCAGTTTTATCTGCAACCTCAAAGCTGTGCTTTGAGCTACCTGCATCTAGCTTCCTAGTTTGCTCTTTGATTTTCATTGAGTATAAAAATACCACTTTAATATAAAAATTTTCAATTTCACAAATTTTAAGCAAACGCTTGCATTCTAGTTTTTATTGGACTATAATAGGTTGGTATAAAGCTTTCTGTAATAATAAAATGTAGAAGGTGTAGAAAGTAAGGATTTAGAATACTTGTATTGGAAAATACAATGTTGCTATTCCTTGCGATAGGGAGATAGATATGGCAATGATAGAAGTGGAACATCTTCAGAAAAATTTTGTGAAGACTGTTAAGGAACCGGGCTTGAAGGGGGCATTACGTTCCTTTATTCATCCTGAAAAGCAGACCTTTGAAGCGGTCAAGGATTTGACTTTTGAGGTACCAAAGGGGCAGATTTTAGGTTTTATTGGGGCAAATGGTGCTGGGAAGTCGACAACCATCAAAATGCTGACAGGGATTTTAAAACCGACATCTGGTTTTTGTCGGATTAACGGCAAGATTCCCCAGGACAATCGTCAAGATTATGTCAAGGATATTGGCGTAGTTTTTGGACAACGCACCCAGCTATGGTGGGATTTGGCCCTGCAAGAGACCTACACGGTTTTAAAAGAAATTTACGATGTGCCAGATTCGCTCTTCCATAAGCGTATGGACTTTTTGAATGAAGTCTTGGATTTGAAGGACTTTATCAAGGATCCCGTGCGGACTCTTTCACTGGGTCAAAGGATGCGGGCGGACATTGCAGCTTCCTTGCTTCACAATCCCAAGGTTCTCTTTTTAGATGAGCCGACCATTGGTTTGGACGTTTCGGTCAAGGATAACATTCGTCGGGCTATTACTCAGATCAATCAGGAGGAAGAAACCACCATTCTCCTGACCACTCACGACTTGAGCGATATTGAGCAACTCTGTGATCGGATCTTTATGATTGATAAGGGGCAGGAGATTTTTGATGGAACGGTGAGCCAACTCAAGGAAACCTTTGGCAAGATGAAGACTCTTTCTTTTGAACTGCTACCAGGTCAAGGTCATCTCGTCTCTCACTATGAAGGCCTACCAGATATGAGCGTTGATAAACAAGGAAATAGCCTCAACATTGAATTCGATAGTTCTCGCTACCAGTCAGCTGACATTATCAAGCAAACCCTGTCTGATTTTGAAATCCGCGATTTGAAGATGGTGGATACGGATATCGAGGATATTATCCGTCGCTTCTATCGAAAGGAGCTCTAAGATGGTCAAATTGTGGAGACGTTATAAACCCTTTATCAATGCAGGTGTTCAGGAGTTGATTACCTATCGAGTCAACTTTATTCTCTATCGGATCGGCGATGTCATGGGTGCTTTTGTGGCTTTTTATCTCTGGAAGGCTGTCTTTGATTCTTCGCAAGAGTCCTTGATTCAGGGCTTTAGTATGGCAGATATCACCCTCTACATCATTATGAGTTTTGTGACCAATCTTCTGACTAGATCCGATTCGTCCTTTATGATTGGGGAGGAGGTCAAGGATGGCTCTATTATCATGCGCTTGTTGAGACCAGTGCATTTTGCAGCCTCCTATCTTTTCACTGAGCTTGGTTCCAAGTGGTTGATTTTTATCAGCGTTGGACTGCCATTTTTAAGTGTCATTGTTTTGATGAAAATCTTATCTGGGCAAGGGATTGTAGAAGTGCTGGGATTAACTGTCCTTTATCTTTTTAGCTTAACGCTGGCCTATCTGATTAACTTTTTCTTTAATATCTGCTTTGGATTTTCTGCCTTTGTGTTTAAAAATCTTTGGGGTTCCAACCTACTTAAGACTTCAATAGTGGCCTTTATGTCTGGAAGTTTGATTCCCTTGGCTTTCTTTCCAAAGGTTGTTTCAGATATTCTGTCCTTCCTGCCTTTTTCATCCTTGATTTACACTCCGGTCATGATTATCGTTGGGAAATACGATGCCAATCAGATTCTTCAGGCACTCGCTTTGCAGTTTTTCTGGCTCTTAGTGATGGTGGGCTTGTCTCAGTTGATTTGGAAACGAGTCCAGTCATTCATTACCATTCAGGGAGGTTAGTATGAAAAAATATCAACGCATGCATCTGATTTTTATCAGACAATACATCAAGCAAATCATGGAATACAAGGTGGATTTTGTGGTGGGGGTTTTAGGAGTCTTTCTGACCCAAGGCTTGAACCTCTTGTTTCTCAATGTCATCTTTCAACACATCCCATCCCTAGAAGGTTGGACTTTTCAAGAAATCGCCTTTATCTATGGTTTTTCCTTGATTCCTAAGGGATTGGACCATCTCTTTTTTGATAATCTCTGGGCGCTAGGGCAACGCTTGGTGAGAAAAGGTGAGTTTGATAAGTATCTGACTCGTCCCATCAATCCCCTCTTTCATATTTTGGTAGAGACCTTTCAGATTGATGCTTTTGGGGAACTCTTAGTCGGTGGCATTCTACTAGGAACAACAGTGACTAGCATTGCCTGGAGCTTTCCAAAATTTTTACTTTTCCTAGTCTGCATACCATTTGCGACCTTGATTTATACTTCCTTGAAAATCGCGACAGCCAGTATCGCTTTTTGGACCAAGCAGTCAGGTGCCATGATCTACATTTTCTATATGTTTAATGATTTTGCCAAGTATCCGATTTCGATTTATAATTCATTTCTTCGTTGGTTAATCAGTTTTATTGTACCTTTTGCCTTTACGGCCTACTATCCTGCCAGCTATTTCTTGCAGGACAAGGATGTACTCTTTAACATCGGAGGTTTGATTTTGATTTCCCTTGTCTTTTTTGGTATTTCCCTTAAACTCTGGGACAGGGGCTTGGATTCTTATGAAAGTGCTGGGTCCTAAGACGAAGAAACTCAAAGCCTTGTCTCAGGACAGGCTTTTTCTAATAGAGATGAAAATTCCTTGACATCTATTCTCAGAGTGCTATACTGTAAGTGTAATAGCCGATTTAGCTCAGTTGGTAGAGCAAGGCACTCGTAAAGCCTAGGTCACAGGTTCAATCCCTGCAATCGGCAAAATGAAGAAACTCATTCTACTGGGTTTCTTTTTTCTTAACTATTGAGCCACTTAGACCGATATAGAGACCAGATAGGCAAAAGAACTTGTTCTTGAAACTGACCTCTGCTATAATAATTTTTGTAAGGGACGTGAGGTGTCACTATCAGATAACTCAAGTTTCTAAAAAAGAAATTGGGGATAAACAAATGAAAAAATTATTGGGGATTGTATTTTTAGTAGCAGCAACGACAGTAGTGTATTTTGGTTCTGTTGGCTGGCCAAGCTTGGGCATTAACCTTTGGTCATTGATTCCGGTAGGCTTGTTCCTCTTTTTCACTCTAGAGAATCTTTTGAAAAAAGACTACAAGGCTAGTCTGATGTGTTTGATTATTGCCTTTATCATCGCAAATGCAATTTTGGACCTGTTGCCAATTTCAAGTGGCTTGGTGATTGGAGCAGGTGTGCTGGCTTGTGTAGGTATTGGTTATCTATTTCCTGATAAAGAAGGAAAATAATACTCTTCGAAAATCTCTTCAAACCACGTCAGCTTCCCTCTGCAACCTCAAAACAGTGTTTTGAGCAATCTGTGGCTATCTTCCTAGTTTGTTTTTTGATTTTCATTGAGTATAAGAATTATTAAAAAAGATATAAAGAAAAAACACTTCAATCACTGTATTTTAGCTTGATTGAGGTGTTTTCAATTTCATTTTTTTATTTCTGAGCCATCAATTCAACAATCATTTCTATATACATGACAAGGGTTAATAAGAATCCTGCACGCCAGAAGAATTTGATGAATTTAGGATAGTAAAAGCTACGTTTTTTCAAAAGGAAGAAAAACACGAGAATAATGGCTAGGAGTGAGAGGGCTAGGCCCAGTCTAGGGAGGAAATTATGGGTAAAGGTTTTAGCCGTAATCAAGTAATACTCGAATACCAAGACTGGAAAAGCCAAATCCGCAAAGTTTCGTCCTAGTTTTTTTAATCTAAAAAGTTTGGTTATGATAATGCAGACTACTAAGGTCAGTATCAATAATAAAATAGATGCTAATTTCATTAAAATCATATCCATATTGTATCATAAAAAATCGCTAATGGAAACGAGAAACAGAGGAATTTATAGGAAAGTCAGGCTTTTGAGATTGTGGGTGTTTTTTGTTATAATGAAAGTTATGAAATCTTATAATACCTTGAATGATTATTATCGAAAACTCTTTGGAGAAAAGACCTTTAAAGTCCCTATTGATGCGGGGTTTGACTGTCCCAATCGTGATGGAACTGTGGCTCATGGAGGCTGTACTTTTTGTACGGTTTCAGGTTCTGGAGATGCTATCGTAGCACCGGACGCGCCTATCCGTGAGCAATTTTATAAGGAAATTGACTTTATGCACCGCAAGTGGCCAGATGTTCAGAAGTATCTGGTTTATTTTCAAAATTTTACCAACACCCATGAAAAGGTGGAAGTTATTCGAGATCGCTATGAACAGGCTATCAACGAGCCAGGTGTAGTAGGAATCAATATCGGAACGCGCCCAGACTGTTTACCAGACGAAACCATCGAATATTTGGCTGAGTTGTCGGAACGCATGCATGTGACGGTTGAATTGGGCTTGCAGACCACTTATGAAACAACCTCTGACCTGATTAACCGTGCCCACTCCTATGAATTGTACGTGGAAACGGTCAAGCGTTTGAGAAAGTATCCCAAGATTGAGATTGTTTCTCATTTGATTAATGGCTTGCCTGGTGAAACCCATGAGATGATGGTTGAAAATGTTCGCCGCTGTGTCACGGATAACGATATTCAAGGAATTAAACTGCACTTGCTTCACCTGATGACCAATACTCGTATGCAACGAGATTACCACGAGGGACGTTTGCAGTTGATGAGCCAGGACGAATATGTCAAGGTTATCTGCGACCAATTGGAAATCATTCCCAAGCATATTGTCATCCATCGAATCACAGGAGATGCACCTAGAGATATGCTGATTGGTCCTATGTGGAGCCTCAATAAATGGGAAGTCCTCAACAGCATTGAGATGGAGATGCGACGTCGTGGAAGCGTTCAAGGATGCAAGGCTGTAAAACAGGAGTTTGAAAATGAAAAGACCACTTGAGATGGCACATGATTTTTTGGCTGAGGTAGTGACAAAAGAGGATATCGTAGTGGATGCGACTATGGGAAATGGTCATGACACGCTTTTTTTAGCCAAGCTAGCTAAGCAAGTCTATGCCTTTGATATTCAGGAGCAAGCCTTGGAAAAGACGCAAGAGCGTTTACATCAGACTGGCCTGACAAATGCCCAGTTAATCTTGCAAGGTCATGAGACACTGGACCAGTTTGTGACAGAAGCCAAGGCAGGGATATTCAATCTGGGCTATTTGCCATCAGCTGATAAGTCTGTCATTACCCAACCTCAGACGACTATTGAAGCATTAGAAAAGCTGTGTCATTTGCTTGTCAAAGGGGGACGGATTGCTATCATGATCTACTATGGTCATGAAGGAGGCGACCTCGAGAGGGATGCTGTCTTGGATTTTGTTAGCCAGTTGAACCAACAAGAGTACACAGCTGCCATTTACCGAACTTTAAACCAAGTCAACAACCCACCATTTTTAGTAATGATTGAAAAATTAGAGAGATATAGACATGGATAAACAATACCTACGTGAAAAGCTGGATGCCATGCGCCAGAATTTTGTTGAATCAACCCACCACGAACGAGCAGTGGGTGTGTTAGACCAAGCGCATATGAGCAAAAAAATGCTTAAAATCAAGAAAAAATTAGTTGCTCTTGAAATGGAACGGTGCCAGAGAAAAATTGAGCACAAAGACTGTTCCAAGATTGATCAAAAAATCAAAGAGCAGAAGGAGATTTTTGAATCCTGTTGTAAAAAAGACTAAGGAGGGATAGCGTGGAATTACTGATTTACCTCATCCTATTTTTACTGGTCTTGATTGTATCAAGTACAACCAATAAGCTCCTGCCCTTTTTGCCTCTTCCTTTGGTGCAAATTCTTTTGGGAATTGTGATTGGTCTCTTTTTACCCAATACCGACTTTCACCTCAATACGGAGTTGTTTTTGGCCCTAGTTATCGGGCCCTTGCTTTTCCGAGAGTCGGAAGAAGCGGACATTACAGCTATTTTAAAACACTGGCGAATCATTGTTTATCTCATATTTCCAGTGATTTTTATCTCGACTCTGAGTTTGGGTGGCTTGGCCCATCTTCTTTGGCTCAGTCTTCCCTTGGCGGCTTGCTTGGCTGTTGGGGCGGCACTTGGCCCAACGGACTTGGTGGCCTTTGCCTCTCTTTCGGAGCGGTTTAGCTTTCCTAAGCGCGTGTCCAATATCCTTAAGGGTGAAGGACTCTTGAATGATGCTTCTGGTTTGGTGGCCTTTCAGGTAGCTTTGACAGCTTGGACAACAGGAGCCTTTTCTCTTGGGCAAGCTAGTAGTTCGCTCATTTTTTCAATCCTAGGTGGTTTTTTAATTGGATTTTTAACAGCCATGACCAACCGTTTCCTCCATAGCTTCTTACTGAGTGTGCGAGCAACGGATATTGCCAGTGAACTTCTTCTGGAATTGAGTTTGCCTCTGGTAACCTTCTTTCTAGCAGAAGAAGTCCACGTTTCAGGGATTATTGCCGTTGTAGTTGCTGGGATTTTAAAGGCAAGCCGTTTTAAGAAAATCACGCTCCTCGAAGCCCAAGTGGATACGGTGACCGAGACGGTCTGGCATACAGTGAATTTTATGCTCAACGGTTCTGTCTTTGTGATTTTAGGGATGGAGTTGGAAATGATAGCAGAGTCTATCTTGACCAATCCAATCTATAATCCCTTACTGTTATTGGTATCTCTTATAGCCCTTACCTTTGTCCTCTTTGCTATTCGTTTTGTCATGATTTATGGCTACTATGCCTATAGGACTAGACGTCTCAAGAAAAAGCTAAATAAGTATATGAAGGACATGCTTCTCTTGACCTTCTCAGGTGTCAAGGGAACGGTGTCGATTGCTACGATTCTTCTGATACCAAGTAATCTAGAACAGGAGTATCCTCTCTTGCTTTTCCTTGTCGCAGGTGTGACGCTTGTCAGCTTTTTAACAGGCCTCGTGGTCTTGCCTCATCTTTCTGATGAACAGGAAGAAAGCAAGGATTATCTCATGCATATCGCCATTTTAAATGAAGTAACGCTAGAGTTGGAAAAAGAGTTGGAAGATACCAGAAATAAGCTCCCTCTCTATGCGGCTATTGACAATTATCATGGACGTATTGAAAATCTCATCCTGAGTCAAGAAAATAAGGGGGCTCAAGAAGACTGGGAGGCCTTAAAACTTCTCATCCTCAGTATTGAAAGTGATGGTTTAGAACAGGCTTACGAAGAAGGCAAGATGAGTGAGCGTGCTTATCGGGTTTACCAACGTTATTTGAAAAACATGGAACAAAGTATCAATCGTAAGTTTGCGTCACGATTGACCTATTATTTCCTTGTTTCCTTGCGGATTTTACGTTTTCTCCTACACGAAGTCTTTACCTTTGGCAAGACCTTCCGCAGTTGGAAAAATGAAGAATCACAGAAACTCAGAGCCCTTGACTATGATCAAATTGCAGAGCTCTATCTAGAAAATACAGAGATGATTATCGAAAGTTTGGAGAACCTAAAAGGGGTTTATAAGAGTTCTTTGATCAGCTTTATGCAGGATTCTCGTCTCCGAGAAACAGCTATTATCACTAGTGGCGCATTTGTTGAACGTGTTATCAATCGAGTCAAGCCCAACAATATCGATGAAATGCTGAGAGGCTATTATCTGGAGCGCAAGCTGATTTTTGAATATGAAGAAAAACGGTTAATTACGACCAAGTATGCCAAGAAGTTACGGCAAAATGTGAATAACTTAGAGAACTATTCCTTGAAGGAAGCTGCCAATACCCTGCCTTATGATATGGTGGAATTGGTAAGAAGAAATTAGTTAATACTCTTCGAAAATCTCTTCAAACCACGTCAGCGTCGCCTTACCGTACTCAAGTACAGCTTGCGGCTAGCTTCCTAGTTTGCTCTTTGATTTTCATTGAGTATAAGATTGTAAGTGAAGGAGTGTGACATGAAGAAGTGGTGGAAAGAGCTGATAGACAAACCTTTAGTAAAAGCTTTTTTGCATTATTACCAAGCATCAGATAGTGAGTTGACCAGTGTCGCAGTGGCCTACTATTGGTTGATTTCGATTTTCCCCCTACTTTTGGTGGTGGTCAATATCCTCCCTTATTTTCAGATTCCAGTTTCTAATTTTTTAAAGGTTGTAAATGAATTCTTGCCCGATACCATGTATGATGTGGTTGCAAAGATTATTACAGAAGTGCTGACCCAACCTTCAACGGGTTTATTGAGTTTTGCGGTTTTGTCAGCCCTCTGGACCTTTTCAAAATCCATGAATTTCCTACAGAAAGCCTTTAATAAAGCTTACGGAGTAGCTAAAAATCGTGGGATGATTTCTCATCAACTCATGAGTTTGTTTGTCAGTTTTGGCTTGCAGATTCTATTTGCCTTAGCTCTATTTCTCAGTGTCTTTGGGCGAATGCTTCTAAACCTTATCAAGAGCTACTGGGAATCGGATAGTCCTCTCTTTGATTATCTGCAAGACCTAACAGGCCCCCTGGTCTATGCTTTGATTTTCGCTATCTTGATCATGCTTTATTATTTCTTACCTAATATTAAGGTCCGACGAATTCGCTCTGTATTACCAGGTAGTGCCTTTGTTTTATTGACTCTGGTCTTACTACTTAATATCTTTTCAGTCTATGTCAACAATTATGTCAATCACCTAGTGGACGTCCGTTTTTTCAGTTCCGTCGTGGTGGTGGTCATGATGTTCTGGTTTATTCTCATCGCTAAGATTTTAATTGTCGGCGCGGTGATTAATGCCAGTGTTCAGAGTTTGAAAGATCCGAGCTTAAGAATAAATTAACTTCATTTTTTATCCATTACAAAACGCATACTATCAGGCTTTATAAAACCTTGATAATATGCGCTTTTTTTGATTGTAAAAATTAATAGATAAACATGGCGTCACCAAAACTGAAGAAGCGGTAGTGTTCTTGGATGGCATGGTGGTAGGCATCTAAGACTAATTCACGGCCTGCAAAGGCAGAAACCAACATGACCAGAGTTGATTTTGGCAGGTGGAAGTTGGTTGAGAAGGCATCCACAACCTTCCATTCATAGCCAGGTTTGATAAAGATATTGGTCCAGCCAGAATCTGCTTGGATTTGCCCATCAAACTTGGAACCAATAGTTTCCAAGGTGCGGATAGAAGTGGTTCCGACAGCGATGACGCGACCACCATTTTCCTTAACAGAGCGAAGGGTGGCAGCAGCTTCCTCAGAAAGTTGGTAGAATTCTGAGTGCATTTCGTGTTCGTCCAGATTGTCAACTGAAACGGGTCTAAAGGTTCCGAGTCCGACATGAAGCGTCAGATAGACTAGATGAACACCCTTAGCTTGGATTTCTGCCAGCAGTTCTTTGGTGAAGTGAAGACCTGCAGTAGGTGCTGCAGCAGAGCCACTTTCCTTGGCGTAAACGGTTTGATAGCGTTCACGGTCATCCAGCTTTTCGTGGATATAAGGCGGTAGCGGCATTTCTCCCAGACTTTCCAAAACTTCTAGGAAAATTCCTTGGTATTCAAAGCGGACAATGCGGCCCCCGTGGGTCAATTCTTCCGTAATGACAGCGCTGAGGCGACCATCACCAAAGCTGACACGAGTACCAACCTTGAGGCGTTTGGCAGGTTTTGCCAGAACTTCCCACTCATCGCCACTAATGTTTTTGAGCAGGAGAAGTTCCACATGACCTCCAGTTTCTTCCTTTTGACCATAGAGGCGGGCAGGGAGAACGCGGGTGTCGTTCATGACAAGGGCATCGCCAGGTTCCAGCATATCAATAATAGAGTGGAAGTGTTTATCCTGCATTTCTCCCGTCTCACGGTTGACGATGAGGAGTTTAGAGGCGTCCCGTTTTTCAAGAGGCGTTTGGGCAATCAATTCCTCAGGCAAGTGGAAATCAAAATCAGCTGTATTCATATATCTGTTCATTCTTTCTAAGTTCTAATCCTATCCATTATAACATGTTTCAAGTTTGGACGCTCTTTTTTTAGAAATTAAATCGTTTTCACTTGACAAAAATTGGTCTATACCATATAATAAATATAGATTGAAACGGAGGATGAAAAGATGAAAGTTATTAAAGTTGAAAACCAAATCGAAGGTGGAAAAGTTGCTTTTGAGATTTTGAAGGAAAAATTGGCCAATGGAGCTCAAACCCTAGGACTTGCGACAGGAAGTAGCCCACTTGAATTTTACAAGGAAATTGTTGAGAGTGACCTTGATTTTTCAAATCTAACCAGTGTCAACCTTGATGAGTATGTAGGGCTTGATGGAGACAATCCACAGTCTTACCGTTACTTCATGCAAGAAAACTTGTTTAACCAAAAACCATTTAAAGAAAGTTTCTTGCCTCGTGGGGTTAAGGACAATGCTGAAGCTGAAGTTGAACGCTACAACCAAATTTTGGCTGACCATCCAGTTGACCTCCAAATCTTGGGAATCGGTCGCAATGGACATATCGGATTTAATGAACCTGGTACTCCATTTGACAGTCAAACTCACCTTGTAGAACTTGATAAGTCTACTATCGAAGCAAACGCACGTTTCTTTGACAAGATTGAAGATGTTCCAACCCAAGCCATTTCAATGGGGATTAAAAATATTTTGGATGCCAAGTCAATCCTTCTCTTTGCTTACGGTGAGTCGAAAGCAGAAGCCATTGCCGGAACCGTGTCTGGCCTAGTGACTGAGAATCTCCCAGCAAGTAGCCTACAAAATCACCCAGATGTGACGATTATCGCAGATGCTGAAGCGCTCAGCTTACTTGAAAAATAAAAAGTATAAAAACCACTTGCTCTTTGGAGTGAGTGGTTTTTTACTTCAAATGTTCACTATCCTGCTAAAAGAAATTTTTCTGTAAATCCCCGTAACAGTTGTCGATATTTCATATAAAAATGAAAGTTCTATAATGAAGTTAGCCATCCAGTCTTCCTAAAAATATAATGGTTTAACTAGTTTATAGTTAGCTCTTGATTTCATTTGATAATAGGCTTGAAGATATTAGGCTCGCTAGCCAAGGCTCGCTAGCCAAGGCTAAGTCTAGCCTTGGTTTAGCTGACCGAACATCTTCAAGGGAAACTGTTGTCAAATGAAATCTAGTTATAGGCATAAGAAAACACCTCTGTGTTATACTTGTTATTCACCACAAACACAAGAGTTTTTGATGCTGGAAATCATGATATAACTGGCAATTCCTGACATGTGAAGAAAGGTTGAAATCCAGCCTGTTATATTTGGTAGAAGCATGGTTAGAGATAGAACGATTAAAAGGATATAAAATAGTTTTAATCCTAAATTGAAATTTTTCCATATACTAAACATACTCATCACCCCACCCGTTACAAAAGCATAGCCAATAGCAGAGATACCCGATGCCTGAATTTCTTGATTCTGTGTTAATATATGGAATACAATTGAAGATATTACCATAGAAGTAATAAAAACTAAAAATACATATTTTGATCCCCTTTTATACTCCAATAGCCCACCAAAAGGAAGTAACATTAAAGTATTTAAAACTAAATGAAACCATATAAACCATACTGGTGCTTCTTTACTTCCATGCATAAATGTACCACTAAAGTATTGCCAACAATAAATTGGCTTTGAATGAAATGCAAATAAGTCATACATTACACTTCCCAAAAAGGTAGTAAGAATTCCTAGCAATAAACAAATTACAACTAAAATACTGACCACAGGGCAAATTTTTATGATTCTTTTCATGTTATAGATTCACTTCTAAATAATACTAATTTTTGCTAATCAATATGTGTCACTATTATATCATTTCCATCTATAAATGTTAATCAATTTTAACAAGATTAACAACAAGATTAAAATTGAAGATAATCAAAATTTACTTGCATTTTTTCTTGACAATTATTCCTTTTACGTGTAAAATAGAATAGATCTTGAACTTGAAGGGAGTGAAAAAAATGTCTAAAACAGTAGTACGTAAGAATGAATCTCTTGACGACGCACTTCGTCGTTTCAAACGTGCGGTTACTAAAGCTGGTACTCTTCAAGAAACACGCAAACGTGAATTCTATGAAAAACCTTCTGTAAAACGTAAACGTAAATCAGAAGCAGCTCGTAAACGTAAAAAATTCTAATTAGAAATGAAAGGCTAGAGAAATCTAGTCTTTTTCTTTTAAATAAATACTACAAAGTCTGCAAAAATCTCAAATATCCTCCTACAATTTGATATAATAGAGAGAAGAACTCATTTGAAGGAGGAAATGATGTCGGTTTTAGTAAAAGAAGTGATTGAAAAGCTTAGACTAGACATTGTCTATGGCGAACCAGAATTGCTTGAAAAGGAAATCAATACAGCGGATATTACGCGACCTGGTCTTGAAATGACTGGCTATTTTGACTATTATACGCCTGAGCGAATCCAGCTCTTGGGAATGAAGGAGTGGTCCTACCTCGTTTCGATGTCCTCTCACAACCGTTACCAAGTCTTGAAAAAAATGTTTCTACCTGAGACACCTGCGGTTATTGTTGCTCGTGGTTTGGTGGTTCCAGAGGAGATGCTAAAGGCAGCCAGAGAATGTAAGATTGCCATTTTAACCAGCCGTACGGCGACAAGTCGTTTGTCTGGAGAGTTATCTAGTTATCTGGATTCACGTTTAGCAGAACGGACCAGTGTACACGGTGTCTTGATGGATATCTATGGTATGGGTGTCTTGATTCAGGGCGATAGTGGCATCGGTAAGAGCGAGACGGGTCTGGAGCTTGTCAAACGTGGTCACCGCTTGGTAGCTGATGACCGTGTCGATATCTTTGCCAAGGATGAGATTACTCTTTGGGGTGAACCAGCTGAGATCTTGAGACACCTGATTGAAATTCGTGGGGTTGGGATTATCGATGTCATGAGCCTCTACGGTGCGAGTGCCGTCAAGGATTCTTCACAAGTCCAGCTGGCCGTTTACTTGGAAAACTATGATACGCATAAGACCTTTGATCGTCTAGGAAATAATGCAGAGGAACTTGAAATTTCTGGTGTAGCCATTCCTCGTATCCGCATCCCAGTTAAAACAGGTCGTAATATCTCTGTCGTGATTGAGGCAGCTGCCATGAACTATCGTGCCAAGGAAATGGGCTTTGATGCGACGCGTTTGTTCGAAGAACGCTTGACAAATCTCATTGCTCAAAACGAGGTGCCTAATGCTTGATCCAATTGCTATTCATCTAGGCCCTCTAGCTATTCGTTGGTATGCCTTGTGTATTGTGACAGGCTTGATTCTTGCGGTTTATTTGACCATGAAAGAAGCACCTAGAAAGAAGATCATACCAGACGATATTTTAGATTTCATCTTGATAGCCTTTCCCTTGGCTATTTTAGGAGCTCGTCTCTACTATGTTATTTTCCGTTTTGATTACTACAGTCAGAACTTGGGAGAGATTTTTGCCATTTGGAATGGTGGTTTGGCCATTTACGGTGGTTTGATTACTGGTGCCCTTGTCCTCTATATCTTTGCTGATCATAAGCTCATCAATACTTGGGATTTTCTAGACATTGCGGCGCCTAGCGTCATGATTGCTCAAAGTCTGGGACGCTGGGGTAATTTCTTTAACCAAGAAGCCTATGGTGCAACAGTGGATAATTTGGATTATCTACCTGGCTTTATCCGTGACCAGATGTATATTGAGGGGAGCTACCGTCAACCGACCTTCCTTTATGAGTCTCTATGGAATCTACTTGGATTTACTTTAATTTTGATATTCAGACGAAAATGGAAGAGTCTCAGACGAGGTCATATCACTGCCTTTTACTTGATTTGGTATGGTTTCGGTCGTATGGTTATTGAAGGCATGCGAACAGATAGTCTCATGTTCTTTGGTCTTCGAGTGTCTCAATGGCTATCAGTTGTCCTTATCGGACTGGGTATTTTTATCATTCTATATCAAAATCGAAAGAAGGCCCCTTACTATATTTCAGAGGAGGAAAACTAAATGTTAGAAGTTGCATATATTCTTGTTGCCCTAGCTTTGATTGTCTTTTTAGTCTATCTAATCATTACTGTACAAAAGCTTGGACGTGTTATCGATGAAACAGAGAAGACGATTAAAACCTTAACTTCAGATGTGGATGTGACCTTGCATCACACAAATGAATTGCTGGCTAAGGTCAATGTCTTGGCAGATGATATCAATGTCAAGGTGGCAACGATTGATCCACTCTTTAGTGCTGTTGCAGATTTATCTCTATCTGTTTCAGATCTCAATGACCATGCGCGTGTCTTGAGCAAGAAAGCTTCCTCAGCTGGTTCAAAAACACTCAAGACTGGTGCAAGTTTGTCAGCTCTTCGTCTTGCAAGTAAATTTTTCAAAAAGTAAAAAAGGAGAATTCTTATGGGTAAACTATCCTCAATCCTTTTAGGAACCGTTTCAGGTGCAGCTCTTGCCTTGTTTTTAACAAGCGACAAGGGCAAACAAGTTTGCAGTCAGGCTCAAGATTTTCTAGATGATTTGAGAGAAGATCCTGAGTATGCCAAGGAGCAGGTCTGTGAAAAACTGACAGAAGTTAAGGAGCAGGCTACAGATTTTGTTCTGAAAACCAAAGAACAGGTTGAGTCAGGTGAAATCACTGTGGACAGTGTCCTTGCTCAAGCCAAATCATGTGCTCGTCAAGCGACAGAAGCATCAAAAAATCAATTCAATAATCTCAAGGAGCAATGGCAAGAAAAGGCCGAAACTCTTGACCAATCAGGAGAAATTGTGATTGATATTAAAGAAGAAAAAATCTAGATTTGAGAGAGTTGGATAAAAATCCAATATTAGTCGCAAATCTAGTAAATTGTATAAGATAAAACGCATAGTATCAAGGTTTTTCAAGACTTGATATTATGCGTTTTTTGATTTTAATACTCTTCAAAAATCAAATTCAAACCACGTCAACGTCGCCTTGCCGTACTCAAGTACAGCCTGCGGCTAGTTTCCTAGTTTGCTCTTTGATTTTTATTGAGTATAAAGACTTTTCGACAAACCTTTTTTAAAACACATGAGTGTTATGATTTTTTATGGTATAATGGCAGTGTTGGAAGTAAAATATTTACATTTTTTTATATTTTACTGATATTTTATTAATATTAATCGATCCATTTTTCTATGATTAGAAATCAATGTGGTAGTTTATGATAAAGTAGAGGAAAAGTTCTAAAATTTTAGTCAAGAAATGATCTAGTATTCTGTCAAGGCAAAATATTAGAAACCTCTATTTTGTAAAAAATAGTTAGAAAGAAAGTTTGTAAAATGAAAGATATTTTTAATAAACGTCAACGTTTTTCGATTCGAAAGTTTTCTGTTGGAGTGGCTTCTGTATTAATAGGAATTGCCTTGTTTACACCATCTCAGGGAGTGCTTGCTTCTACGGAAAATTCTCCGGCTTCTGTGGAGAAAAGAGAAGCAGTACAACCTATATCAGATAATCAAAATAATCCTTCTTCTGAGTTAGATACCAGAGATGTTCCAATAGGATCTACAAGGGCTACAGAACCCGTCACATCTGGGGATAAAGAAAATAATAGCTTGACCACAAGGGATTTCGTGGCGGGTGAAGACAGATCAAGCACTCCAGCGGTGAGAGCAACATCAAATCCTTCCGAGGTTAAAAAGTATGAATTAACTGATGAGTATGCTAAGCAAATAAAAGCAGGAGTAATAGGTTCAGAAGGTAATAAGCTTGATAGTTTATTGTTAAACGGCCCTAAGTTAAGTCCAGAAGCCTATACAGATGATGATTACTTGAAGGATAAAGAAGAACTTTATATTTATGAAAAAGGCGGGAAAAAGTATGTAGGTTATAATAGTCATCCCTTATTAGAAGATACTGATGGTGATGGTATTATTGACAGTAACGAAAAACCCGATGAAAAATTAAAATGGAATGTCAGTGAGCGCGATATGATTATGTTCATGGAATTGTCCTACCGTGATGATAATTATATTGATAGAGTGCTGGATCATAAGAAACCCTTAACAGAATCAGAGTTATATAAAAAGAATGGTGATAGGAAGCCACGTTATGAGTATATGATGATGAATAAGGAATTGGGACCTTATTGGGAGAGGAAGAAAAGTTATCATACATCTAGCGGACTAGATGCTGTCTTGTATGAAACTAAGAGTGATTTCTTATATTTACCAAATGGCACTGCTCAAGTATTGGCATTTCGTGGAACAAGTGATGCGAAAGATATTAAAGCAGATATAACTCTAGGGACTGGAGGAAATCCTCAACAGGGGATAGATGCAGAAAATATCATGCGTGAACTAGCTAAAGATAAGAGTATTACCAATCTTTATTTAACGGGACATTCTTTAGGAGGATATTTAGTACAACGGGCAATGGTTGAAGCCTATCAGTTGGCATATTCTGACAGCAGAGTCATGTCCCCTAAAGAACAGTCGGCTTATAGAAACTTTTATAATAATGTATTAAAAAAAGGAACAACATTTAATGCTCCAAAAGTTGTGACAAGTTTTATTTCTGGTCGTGAATTTTGGCAAAAAGGTTTAGATAGCAAAAAAATAGCTAAGTCTGGTAAATTGACTCATTATATTGTTGATAATGATTCGACGATAAGAAAAGGCGTCAGCAATGATAGTGATGTTGTTATAAATGTTGGACCAACAAGCGGAGGTCATAGTTCACGTTCTTATTTTGAAGCCGATATGATTAATAGACGATCAGAGTTTATATCTGGGAAACGAATTTCTTTAGATGGGACAGGTTATCAAGATAAAAAAATTACAACAGTTAAATCTGTAGAAAAAGTTGGAGAAACTGCTGTATATAGTAAACGCGGAGATGACATCATTAAGTCAACAACTGTGAGTATGAAAGATCCTGATACGGGACAGATTACTAAAAATACACTTGATGAAGTGTTCAAGAAAGATGGGGTGAAAGATAAAGTAGAAGTAGAAACAATCCCATCCCCAGTAAAATACGAAAAAGATGCTAGTCGCGAAAAAGGTCAAGATAATATTACTGTCCCAGGAAAAGACGGAAGTAAGACCACCACAACGACTTACACAGTAAATCCAAACAGTGGAGAAGCTATTGCACATGTAGGAGAGCCAGTAATAGTAAATCCAACAGAAACAATAGTTAAAGTCGCAGCTAAGGATAGAGTAGTAGAAACACCAATTGAAGCTGCGGTGGTTTATGAAAAAGATGACACTCGTGACTTCGGTACACCAGATCAGCGTACTGAGGGTGAAAGAGGTAAAACAGTTACTACAACCACTTACGATGTAGATCCAAAGAACGGTCATATCACAGAACACGTTGGTAAGCCAGTGGTCACACCAGCTGGTAAAACAATAGTTAAGGTTGGAGCTAAAACTAAGGTTGAGCGTAGCAAGGATGACCAAGGTCGTGAAGTTATCAACACTACAACTTATGAAGTTGATCCAAAAACCGGTAAGGTAACTCCTACAACAGTAACTACTTACGGAATAAGGAAAGAACCAACTGTTGAGAAGAGAGTAGTACCATCTCCAGTAGTTTACGAAAAAGATGGTACGAAAGAAAAAGGTACTGAAGCAATCACCGTTAAAGGTGAAGAGGGTGAAGATACAATCACAACAACGTACAAAGTAAATCCAACAACAGGGGAAATTACCCCAAGTGTAGGAAAACCAGTTCGTACGAAAAAACCAACTAATACTATTGTTAAAGTTCCAGCTAAGGATAAAGTAGAAGTAAGAGGAATCCCATTATCTAAGAGATACGTAAAAGATGCTAGTAGGGAAAAAGGTCAAGATAATATTACTATTCCAGGAAAAGATGGAAGTAGGACAACGACAACGACCTACGCAGTAAATACAAATAATGGGGAAGTTACTCCAAATGTAGGAGAGCCAGTAATAGTAAATCCAACGGATACAATTATCAAAGTAGCAGCAAAAGATAAAGTAGTATACTCTAAAGACGGAGATAACATTGTCAAAGAAGTTACTACCTATACAGTAAATCCAACCAATGGAAACATCACAGAGAATACAACAAAAGAAACGTTTAAAGAAAACGGATTGAAGGATAAAGTAGAAGTAGAAACAATCCCATCCCCAGTAAAATACGAAAAAGATGCTAGTAGGGAAAAAGGTCAAGATAATATTACTGTTCCAGGAAAAGATGGAAGTAAGACAACGACAACGACCTACACAGTAAATCCAAATAATGGGGAAGTTACTCCAAATGTAGGAGAGCCAGTAATAGTAAATCCAACGGATACAATTATCAAAGTAGCAGCAAAAGATAAAGTAGTATACTCTAAAGACGGAGATAACATTGTCAAAGAAGTTACTACCTATACAGTAAATCCAACCAATGGAAACATCACAGAGAATACAACAAAAGAAACGTTTAAAGAAAACGGATTGAAGGATAAAGTAGAAGTAGAAACAATCCCATCCCCAGTAAAATACGAAAAAGATGCTAGTAGGGAAAAAGGTCAAGATAATATTACTGTCCCAGGAAAAGACGGAAGTAAGACCACCACAACGACTTACACAGTAAATCCAACCAATGGAGAAGCTATTGCACATGTAGGAGAACCAATAATAGTAAATCCAATAACTACTCTAGTTAAAGTAGCAGCGAAAGATACAGTAGTAACTTCTAAAGATGGAAATAACATTGTGAAGACAGCAACTTCATATATAGTAAATCCAGATAATGGGAACATAATAGAGCATACAACAAAAGAAACATTTAAAGAAAATGGATTGAAAGATAAAGTAGAAGTAGAAACAATCCCATCCCCAGTAAAATACGAAAAAGATGCTAGTCGCGAAAAAGGTCAAGATAATATTACTGTCCCAGGAAAAGACGGAAGTAAGACCACCACAACGACTTATACAGTAAATCCAGACAATGGGGAAGTTATTCCAAATGAAGTAAATCCAGTAATAGTAAATCCAACAGAAACAATCGTTAAAGTTGCAGCGAAGGACAAAGTAGTAGAAACCCTGATTGAATCAGAAGTAGAATATATTAAAGATGTTGAAAAAGACTTCGGTACACCAGATCAGCGTACTGAGGGTGAAAAAGGTAAAACAGTTACTACAACCACTTACGATGTAGATTCAAACGACGGTCATATTACAGAACACGTTGGCAATCCAGTAGTCACCCCAGCAGGTAAGACAATCGTTAAAGTAGGAGCTAAAACTAAGGTTGAACAATCTAAAGATTCTGAAGGTCGCGATGTGATTGATACCACTACCTATGAAGTTGATCCAAAAACAGGTAAGGTAACTCCAACAACTGTTCGAACTTATGGGAAAACGAAAGAACCAACAGTTGAGAAGAGAGTAGTACCATCCCCTGTTATCTATGAAAAAGATAGCACGAAAGAAAAAGGTACAGCTCCAACTACTGTTAAAGGTGAAGATGGTGAAGACACTATCACAACAACTTACACTGTGGACACTAATACTGGAAAGATTATAGTAAGTGAAGGTAACCCAGTTCGTACGAAAGAACCAACTAATACTATTGTCAAAGTCGCAGCGAAGGATAAAGTAGTAGAAGCACCAATTGAACCAGAAGTTGAGTATGTCAGAGATGGTGAACGAGAAGTTGACACGCCTAATGAACGCGTTGAAGGAGCTAAAGGTAAAACAGTTACTACAACCACTTATGATGTAGATCCAAAGGACGGTCATATCACAGAACACGTTGGCAACCCAGCGGTCACCCCGGCTGGTAAGACAATCGTTAAAGTAGGAGCTAAAACTAAGGTTGAACAATCTAAAGATTCTGAAGGTCGCGATGTGATTGATACCACTACCTATGAAGTTGATCCAAAAACAGGTAAGGTAACTCCAACAACTGTTCGAACTTATGGGAAAACGAAAGAACCAACAGTTGAGTTAGAACAAGATTCTAAGACAGGTGACGTTACAGTAACACCGAAGAAACCAGATGGCTCAACATACCCACCAGGAACTACGGTAGAAATCCCAGGTAAAGGTGACGAGCCAATCACAGTCACAATCGGTGAAGACGGTAAAGGTAAAGTACCAAACAGTGATCTACCAAACGTAGAAAAAACAGGTACAGGTAAGATTACTGAACCAGGTAAATCATCTGTGGAAGTTCCTAAGGTAACAACTTTTGAAAACGATGTATTACCGGGTTCAATTGCATTGCCAGAGCTAATGATTGAGGTTCGCTGGATTGATGAAGATGAAAATGTATTGAAACCATCTGTTAAGACAGGTAATGAAAAGGATGCTGAACATGGATCAATTCCGGGATATGAATTTGTACGGACTGTGATTGATGAAAATGAAACAGTAATTACTCACATTTTCAGAAAAGTAAGTTCAAACACAAATACAATTCCAGTAACACCTGATACTAATGTAAATTCTGGTCACGATACACCTGATCTAACAACTCCAACTCCAATTCCAGTAACTCCAGTCCTACCTGATGCTAATGGAAATTCTGGTTACGATACACCTGCACCAACAACTCCAACTCTAGATTCAGTTGTTCAGAATACAAATCATGAAGAGACTACAGATGTTATTGATAATGGAGTTAAATCAAATGATTCTCAAAATGTATTGCCAAATACAGGAACAGAATCAAATGCGACTCTTGCATCTCTAGGACTTCTTGGTATGCTAGGTGGTCTCGGACTTGCTCTTGGAAAGAAAAAAGAAGACTAAAATAAACATTTAGTCAAATATGAACGGATCATTGTTAAGTGGACAATGAATACAAAAGATCAAGAAACGGCCTTGTTCCTCATTTCAAGAGGTGCAAGGCTGTTCTTGTATTATCGGAAAAGTAGATAGTATTCGTAATAAGATATAGTGGATTGAAATAAAATGTACGCAAATCGATTGGTCAATTTCTAAAAAAGAATTAGGAGTCGTGTTATACTATCCTAGCTTCAACCCACTATACTTATTTGAAGTCAAAGTGTAGCTTTTGTTGATAGTATATTCAAGAAATATCGTTGTATAAGTATATACTTTGAAATTATGGGAATAGGGAATCAATAATAGGAATTTCAATTAAAACTATCATATATTTATTTATAAGACGAAAGTTTATGAATTTTATTTTAAAATAGTATAAATTTATATTTATAGGATATATCTGTAGAAGATTTTAAAATCAAGGGTAGGATATCTATTGTTAGAGATAGCTATTTTTAATTATTATAAACTGCTTGGTTACATTTTCTTAAATTTTTTTGGAAGTTCTTGAAATTATCTGTATTTAAAACATTTTGTTTGATTAAATATGTTAAAAATGGTATAATTGAGCTGTGATAGCTGTGATAGCTGTGATAGCTGTGATA
>CAURTM010000021.1:0-21931 GCA_963527735.1 uncultured Streptococcus sp. | reverse complement strand
ACTTCTATCACGGCATACTGGGCACGGTGATTTTTTAACGCCTCCCAATTAAAATAGGGCATGCCAATCGACCCTGGATTGATGATTTGTTGCCCTTGACTGCCATAACGAAGCAACTGCTTGTGGACATGACCATAGACTGCCACGTCGGTTTCCGCATCTAGCAGTTGGTCAAATTTATCTGTATTATTCCCAACCAGTAGATCCCCACCATAGTTTTTGTCAGGTAAATTATGAGAGATAGAAAAGCGCAGCCCCTCAACTTCTTTCTTTTCCAGCAAAGGCAAGCTTCGTAGCCAGACAATCGTTGCAGGATCCATTCGCTCCATCAAAAACTGAGTCATGCGCATTAACTGGATTTCTTGCGGATCTTCCAAACCATATTCGCCATCCAAGGCCTCAAGGACACAATCATCCCAATTGCCTCGAACACTTGCCGTGATAGGAAGGTCCTTTAGCAGGGCGACTAAGTCATTTGCGCCTGGACCAGGAAGAAAAATATCTCCCAGAAGCCAGTATTCACTGACTCCTTGATTTTTAGCATCTGCAATCACTGCTTCTAAAGCCGTCGCATTTCCATGAATATCTGATAAAATTGCGATTTTATGTTTCATTGTGATTTCCTTCCGTTTGGTAATCTACTCTTTCTTCTGCCGCTTGAGGCAAGGTTTCTGTTTCATGCGGGTTCAACTTCCTCTGCACAGCCTCTGCAACCGATCTAGGCACACCGACTTCGACAATCTCATCCACACTTGCTTCCTTGATTTTAGTTAGAGACTTGAAATGCTTCATAAGATTCTGCTTGCGTTTAGGTCCCAGACCTTCAATCCCATCCAATTGAGATGAGAAAGAATTTATGGAGCGTAGTTGACGGTGGAAGGTGATGGCAAAGCGATGCACCTCATCTTGGATGCGTTGGAGGAGGAAAAATTCCTGAGAATTACGAGATAACTCCACCACCTCAAGTGGATCTCCAAAAAGCAATTCATGGGTTTGGTGCTTGTCATTCTTTTGCAGACCTGCAATTGGGATATCCAAACCTAGCTCTTCTTGGATAACCTGCTTGGCGATATTGACTTGACCTTGTCCCCCATCAATGACAATCAAATCTGGCGGAGTCAAGCCGTCACGCTGTACTCGACCATAGCGTCTGCGAATGACCTCTCGCATACTAGCATAGTCGTCTGGCCCGACTACAGTCTTGATTTTATACTTACGATAATCCTTCTTACTTGGTTTGCCGTTGACAAAGACCACCATAGCCGAAACAGGGCTAGTTCCCATGATGTTGGAGTTATCGAAGGATTCGATGCGGACTGGTGTCGGAATTTGGAGCAAACGTCCTAGATTTTCAATAGCCCCCTGTGTTTTTTCGACAGATTTCTCTAGCAGGTTGAACTTCTGCTCTAGGCTGACTCGAGCATTCTTTATAGCCAAATTGACCAGTTGCTTTTTCTCTCCACGCTGGGGTTTGAGAATCTTGGAATCCACCAAGGCCTTGACAGCTTCTTCGTCAATATCCTGCGGAATCAGCACCTCATTGGGAACTAGATGAGATTTTTCTTGATAGAATTGTCCCACATAGGTCAAGAAATCCTCATCCGGATCATTATAATAAGGGAAAAGATTGACATCGCGCTCAATAAGCTTGCCCTGACGAACAAAGAAAACCTGAACACACATCCATCCCTTGTCCACATAGTAGCCAAAGACATCCCGATTTTGGAGATCCTTAGCCATGACCCGTTGCTTGGTTCGAAGCGTTCCAATAGCCTGAATGAGGTCACGGTATTCCGCTGCACGTTCAAATTCCATAGTCTGGGCTGCCGCTGCCATTTTTCCCTTAAGATCATCAATGATTTTGTCATCCTGCCCTTTCAGAAAATCAGAAACCTCCTGAGCCATAGACTTGAAGTAGGCCTCATCCTTCTTACAGATGGTGTGGGCCATACATTGACCGATATGGTAGTAAAAACAGACCTTAGACGGTGGATTGGTACACTTTCGAAAAGGAAAAATCCGATCCAGCAGCCTCTTGATTTCATTGGCTGCCCCTACATCTGGATAAGGTCCAAAGTAGAGACCGCCGTCCTTTTTGACCTGACGAGTGATAATCAAGCGAGGATAGCGTTCATTGGTGATTTTGATGAAAGGATAAGACTTATCATCCTTGAGCATGATATTGTACTTGGGCTTGTTTTCCTTAATCAGGTTGATTTCTAGGAGAAGTGCCTCAATATTGGACTCCGTAACGATAAATTCAAAATCCACAATTTCAGACACCAAGGCCTCTGTTTTGGTATCGTGACTTCCACGGAAATAAGACCTCACGCGGTTACGCAGATTTTTAGCCTTTCCTACATAGATAATGGTGCCATTTTTATCCTTGTGAATGTAACAACCAGGGCTGGTCGGCAGGAGCTCTAGTTTTGATTTAATCAAGTTATTCATAGTTCCATTATAGCAAAAAAGTAGGGAAAGATTGTTCCCTACTCACTAGTCTCATATATTTTTCGAAGGTTTGCAACATCCACTTCCTGGATACCATAAAAGGAACCCGCAGGTTGCATGACAGACTTTTCATCTGTATGGTCCAAGCCAATCGCATGACCCAACTCATGTTCTGCTGTATGGACAATGCGCTCATAGGAATAGCCATAGTTTGGATTGGACAGATAATAATGATTCAACCGCACCGTGACAGACAAGAATTGCCCCGTCAAGAGATTGGTCTGACTTTCTGCCTCTCCTGCCACAGGAGTGCTTCCATCGTTCATCTCCGTAGCCAAGATATCCGCCTTGCTGGACTCAGTCACAATTTCAAAGTTAAAAGCACCAGTTTGATTCCAGCTCTGGATTGCTTCTACATAAGCCTCTTGAAAGCGTGAATCCATCTGGGGATCTAAGTAAATACGAGCAGAGGCCTGCGGCCACCTTCCTTCAGAATACTGGTGGCTATCTGTCTGGCTTAACTTAGGCAGTTGCCCTGTTTTTTCCCATTGGTTTATACTTTGTTGACCAATTTTTACTGACCGCTCTACTTGCTTCAGCGCTCCTTGAAAATCCCCGTTCAGATACCAGAGAAGTCCGAAAGCAAGCGCACATAAGAGCACAACTATCCAAACCAGGCGCCAAAACAAACGCCACACAAAAGAAAAGAAAGCCCCTATCAAACGAAAAATCCAGCGCATATCCCTCCACCTTTCTAGCAAATAAAGTCTATTTTACTAAAACAAGCTGAAAGAAAGCTAAATACTGGCCTTTTCATCTTAACGTCCTAATATTTTTTTGAGTAATTGAATAGCTTTGTATTTTAAAGACGATGGATGGTAACGGAAAGTACCTGCTTTGCGTACAATATAGCCATTAAAATTCTGTTTGAAACGCAAAACACCATCACTACCATCAAAAATCCCTTGAATACCTAGGAAATTGTATTGATGGATGTTTCGTTGCATTGTCTGCTTCATCGCATGGTATTGAAGTAAAAATGGAGCTGAGAACTTCTGGTACTCTGCGTACGACCCCCCAAACAAGTATGTCGCTTCTGTATTTGTGTAGATTATTAAAGCACAAGCTAGAGCAACATTGTCAGACTCACTATCCAAGCTAGTTAGAAAATCTTTTTTCTTTTGCAAGGCTTGGTATTGCTGGTTAAATTGTTTCGACTCCTTGTCAAGACTAGCCATCTTCACATTTAAAGCATCTATAGACTGTTGCGGATTGACTTCAGCAATTAGAAAATCCGCCTTATCTCCAAACATATCATACAATTTAAAGTAATAATCTAAATTCTTATCCTCAAAACCTTGTCTCTTACCTGTTTCTTCAATAATTTTTTTGAACGTTGGAATTTCTTCCCGTTCTGCATTGCGAATAAGAATATTAAAATCAAAGGCCGACTGAATGTTGCGAATACTATTTTTATTAAAGGATTTCAATAAGGAAGCAGCATCATAATCTTGCAAATCTTTGATGTAATGCCAGCTGACTTCTCCATTAGGATACCCTGTCGTCAATCCATCAAATTGATAACCTAAATCAGTTAAACCTTGAATGATACTTTTTTTCTCAGCATCTATTGGATTACCTTCACTATCAAAAGTTTGATAAGTTTCATAAGGTTTTACAAGCAACTCTAATACACCATTTTGCTTGGCATATTCTTTTAACTCCGCATAAAAAACTGGAAGAGCATCTTGTTGGGTATAAATCGGCCCCGAATTGAGCTCCATATGCAGACCACCCAGCATGGGCAAGCTATAAACCAGAGCTACAACTTGAATCTCTCCTTCTTGTTTCAAAGCAAGATAAACAATTCGAGCCCCTCTTTTTTCTAACAAGTCCCCCATCTGGACCGATTGCATAAAGGAACGAGAAGAAACCTGATCAGAATAAGCCTGAAACTCTTCTTTCGTGAGTGTAATTAGTGCCATATACTTACTTTCTATGTTTTTTTCTTAATGTTTTACGGAAATCAAGAGCAAGTCTTAACAGAGGATAGAGAGGATGGATAGGCATTGTAAATTCACCCAAGTATTCTTCAATCGTTGGATTAAAATTAGCTTTAAAACGATAGAGTCCACCATCTAAAGCATTCTCGACGCCTCCTAAATTTTGCCATAAAATGCCACGTTCAAAGGAATATTGAGCTGTCTCATACCAAGTCAAAATAGGGGCTTTATATCGTTTAAAATCTTCATCCATTCCTGCGTATAGATTGACAGAAGTTTGTCCGAATTCTAAAGTCAAGGTAGCCGCTAAGGGAACTCTTGCTTGACCTGCATCCATATATTCCTGCAGGAAAGTCAATTCCTCTAACAAACGTTCTTTTTCCTTCTTCTGCGCTTCTACTTTTGATGTTCGAGTCGACTCAGTAAAGGTCTCTTCCAAGGCTCTGTTTTTCGCTAACTGTTCTTCTAATTCTTGCGAACGTTTAGAAACATCCAAGGTTGCCAAGGTGATATAGGCCTTGTCCTTAAAATTATCTAATAACTTTTTATAATAGGCTTCATTCCTCAAATGAATCTCTTTCCGCTTCTCGGTTTTTTTCATCAAAAAGGAAAAAGACTCCAATAATTCAGTTCCACCAAATTGAATCTCTACCCCCTTATTCCGTGCTGTTCGAATAGCCTGTTTTGTTGACTTGGAAAGTTTATCTTCTTCAAAATTTTCCTTGTATATTTTCGCCTGAATACGAGGTTGAATGGTGTCTCCCATTTCCTCTGTTTTTCCTGACCACCTTACTCCCATTTGTTGCAAACTATCAATAATAGCCAGATTTTCAGGAAATTCTGTTTTTTCCTGATTGATTAAACTTTGAGATAGGCAAATACTTGGGTCAAAAGTCACAAAAACCGCTCTCTTACTGCGAGCATAGGACTTAATAGACTGAATGACAAAACTCAAGAGTTCCGTATCCCCATAATCCAATATAGGCCCTCTTGGGATGTAAAACATTTTATAGCCTAGCGGAAGAGTTCTTATCAAAATACTAGCTGTCGCCAGTAATTTTTCTTCCCTGTAGACACCAAACTTCTCATGTTCCCAGTCAGACTTCACTTCTTCCCAAGCACTACTTTGTAATACATTGGCTAATTCATGGTCTTTGACAAACTGATCATATTCTAATGTGGGAATGCCAATTTGATAACGGTACATTTCCTACTCTCTTTCCTCCAGTATCTTATTACTATTCTACTACTTTCGTTTGAAAAGTCTAGTGAAAACATATTTTATTTTAGTTCTACTCCCCCTATGCTGAAGTTCAAACTAAGTCAATCTCTCTTCTAATTTGAAATCAATCGGTAGGGTTGCTAAAAAACGTTCCAATTGTTTTTCCCAGTAGTACCATTCGTGAGTTCCAGCACTATGGCTATAGGTCACATCAAAACCTAGTTTTTTGAAATTTTTCACTGCTAGATTATTGGCTTCGTACAAGAAATCCTGCTCGCCACACCAAGCCCACAGCTTGGTCTTTTTATCCGATTTTTTAGCCAGACTTTCAAGCGAATAGGGACTAGTTGTCCAATCTTTAATCTCTCCAAAAACACCTCTCCAGTAAGCTGATGTCCCCAGATTTTGGCTTTCAGGAGAAAAATCTTGAAAACTAAGAGCGCCTGAAAAGCTAGCTGCACGAGAGAAACGATTTGTAGCAAGAGCCAGTTTAAAACAGCCGTAACCTCCCATAGAGAGACCAGCGATAAAGGTCTTTTCACGCTTGCTAGTCATATTAGGGAAGAAGCGTTTTAAAACCTCTGGCAATTCCTCTGCCAGAGCTGTGTAATAATCAAAACCATACTGAGTATCAGTGTACCAACCATTGCTAGTATTGGGCATAACGACAATGAGATTAGTCCCCCGAAGTAAGCGTTCTACATTAGTCCGCTTGAGCCAACTATTATGATTGCCAGACATCCCGTGCAAGAGGTACAAGACAGGGATATCTTTACACTCTGGTTCTTCCACTCGATTGGCATCAGGATAGAGGACATTCACTCCCCACTCCATATCTAAAACTTGTGAGTAATACTCAATTTTCATTACTGCCATAATTTTTTCCTCTATTTTTCTATAAGAAAAAGCCGAAATTCGACTTTCTCTCTGTTTATTTCAACGATTATTTTGCTTCCATGACTACTGGTAAAATAGCTGGACGACGCTTAGTTTGGTCAAAGAGATACTTGGTCAGATTATCACGAACCTTCCCTTTGAGATCTGCCCAGTCAAAGTCATCTCCTTGAAGATAGTCTTCTACCGTTTGGTTAATCAATTCTGAACTTTCACGGAGAATATCGCGACTCTTCTTGAGATAAACAAATCCACGCGTGTGAACACGAGCCTTGGCCACAATTTTCTTCTCACGACGGTTAACTGTGATAGCTACGATGAAAATACCATCCTCTGACAAGACCTTACGGTCACGAAGAACCACATTTCCAACATCACCGATGGCATTTCCATCAATCAAGACATCGCCTGCCGAAACCGCTCCAGCTGGAACAAAGTCCCCATTCTCATAAGCCATGCTGGTTCCCTTTTTAGGGATAAAAATGCGTTCTGGCAACATCCCAACTGCCATAGCAGCCTTAGCATGGGCATCCAACTCACGGTATTCCCCTTGAATTGGGAAGAGATACTTGGGTTGCAAGAGATTGATCATCAACTGCAAATCACGCGCATTTCCATGCCCTGACACACGCAAGCTTTGAGTGATCAGTTTGACAACTCCACCAGCTTGGTAAATCATGTTTTCCACACGCGCCATGACTGCTTCTTTGGCGATAGACGGAGTGGTTACGATATAGACCAAGTCACCGTCCTTGATTTCCACATAACGGTGACGACCAATCGACATCTTGCGAAGACCGTTGATAGGCTCACCCATACGACCTGTCTCAAGGATAATCAACTCATGGTCTTCAAAACGAGACATATCTTTTGGCTTAATCAAAAGACTCTCGTTAGCTAGAGACAATTTCTTAAGGCGAATAGCAGTACGGACGATATTTTCAATATCGAATCCTGTCAAGACCACACGACGGCCTGTTGCATCCGCAGCGTCAAACACCTGCTGGATACGAGAGAGGTTGCTGGCTACTGCTGCAACAATGATACGACCATCCCAATCCGAAATGGTTTGAGTGATCTCGTCCCCAACTTCACTTTCACTAGCCACTTGGATATTGCTGTCTGCATTGGCTGAATCGCTAAGAAGAGCTAGAACTCCATCACGACCGATTTCTGCCAAACGAGCGAAGTCTGTCGCATAGGATTCACTAGCTGTCTGGTCAAATTTGAAGTCACCTGTGTAAACGATACTACCTTCAGCTGTCTTCAAGACCACACCCAGACTTTCTGGGATAGAGTGGGTCGTACGGAAGAAGGACACCACAGTCCCTCCAAAATCAATCTCCGTATCCTCATCAATGACATGAAAATCATTGAATTTCTTAACTGTGTCATTTCCTTTGACAAAGAGTTTGGCCAACTCAATGGTCAGCTCAGACCCAAATACAGGCACCTTGGCTTCAGCCAAGAGATAAGGTAGAGCACCAATGGCATCCGCATGACCGTGAGTCAAGAAGACCCCAGCGATACGGTCACTGTTTTCAAAAAGGTAGTCCATATTTGGAATGACCACATCCACCCCTAGTTGTTCATTTTCAGGGTATTTCAGACCTGCATCCAAAACGAAAATAGATCCATCGATTTCAGCGATATACATATTTTTCCCGTTTTCACGTACACCACCAAGTGTTGTTAAACTGATATTACTCATTTTTCCTCCGAAAGCTTAATTTATCTTGATTATAGGGTTGCTTACCCTCTTATTCTAAAAGCACTATTACTTTTAGCCGAATCTTTTCCTACCATTATACCATTTTTTTGATGATTTTCAAAATGAAGATTTGTTTTCAAAAAAGAGCTGGTTTCCCAACTCTTTCCTATGATCTACTCTTTTTCCATTAAAAAGTCATAAATTTCTTGCACAGTACCCAGCGCCATCATTTCTTGGTCTTTAACGGTTTGTTTGAGATTTTGGTAAATTTGACTTTCTCCTATCTCCCGCTTTGGTGCCTCTTTATTCACTGTCATGACACCATCTTTGATGGTCACAAAGCATAGCTCTTCAAACACTTGAATCATCTTGACCAGCAAAATTTGTTGGATATTGAGATAGGCAGCTAAATCCTTCAGTTTGTAGCGAATATCAAACTCTGGGAACTTGTAGATGGTCTTGTACAATTTGGCAAACTGCTCTCTAGTCCCATAGCCTGTCAGATAGTAGGCCTTGTCAATATCATTTTTGAAATAGACAGCAGAGAAATTCTGTTCCTGAAAAATGGTCTTCAGCTGAGTAATATCCTCAGGAACGGTTTTTACGATAACAGCTTCACTATCCGCCAGATTCGGCAATTCTCCAGCAAAATCCAAGACCGGAACTCTTTCTGGCAAGACTGCATTTTTCCCACGGATATTAAATAGTTGAACACCATCCACACGCGCATCCACCATCATCAACTGGAGAGCAGTTTGGCCATTCCATTGATTGACAGACAATTTGACTGCCAGCTCTAGATTCTTGGTTTGAGAAAACTCTGTCGCCCACCTGCCTTGTCCGAAGGCCACCACTTCAAAACTCGCCTCACCTTTGGAAATTTTCAACTTGAGATGAGCATTACCTGCTCCCATAGTACGGGCACTTTCGACCTGAAAATCCTTGATATAAAAGACAGGTTTCTGATTGTCCATTCCACAAGGTGCCAAGCGCTCAAAGTTCTTGACTGTTTCAAGACTCAAAGTCTCCAAATCCAACTCTTCATCTAGGTTTAACTTATTCTTGCCACCAGCATCTGCGCCTTTTTCACGGACATAGTCTTCCAAGACCTGAGATAAATCTGAGAGTTTCTCCACTTCCAGCGTCATGCCAGCCGCACCAGCATGACCGCCAAATGCGATGAAGAGGTCTCGATGAGGATCCAGAGCCTCAAAAATATCGACCGCTTCCACACTACGAGCACTGCCCTTAGCACGACCGTCTTCTATATTAAGAACAATGACTGTCTGTCCCAATTCTTCCAACAAACGACCAGCCACGATCCCTAGAACTCCAGGATTCCAGCCTTCCTTGGCCAAGACTTGGACCTTCTTCTCAGGGTCCACCATGGTCTTAGCTTCTTCATAGATAGACTGGACAATTTCCTTGCGCTCTTCATTTTTCTGATGAATCATAAGGGCAATCTCGTGAGCTTCCTCATCGTCAAACCCCGTCAGCAAATCAATAGCTGGATTAGGATCATCCAAGCGGCCCAAGGCATTCAAACGAGGAGCAATCTGGAAACCAACCGTTTCTTCTGTTACTTCGTTGGCAGCAATCCCAGCCATGTCCAGCATTTCTTGTAAACCAATGCGCTGAGTATGTCCCAACATCTCCAGACCATATTGAACCAAGATACGGTTCTCATCTGTCAAACTCACCATATCTGCAATAGTTCCGATAGCAACCAAATCAAGCAATTCCACTTGTACTTCTTCTAAAAGGGCACAAGCCAGCTTGAAAGCAACTCCACAACCAGCCAAATATTTGAAAGGATAGTTCGCATCCGGATGTTCAGGGTGAACGATGGCATAGGCATCAGGCAGGGTTTCAGGCATGGAATGGTGGTCAGTCACAATGACATCTACTCCCATAGACTGGGCCAATTCAATAGCCTCATGACCAGCAACCCCATTATCTACCGTCACAATCAAGGAAATTCCTTCTTGCTCGATAAAGTATTTGTAAACACTGGCATTAGGTCCATAGCCATCAGTGAAACGATTAGGCAGATAAACACGGCACTCGGCACCAAGCTGTTCCAAACTTTCCTTAACAATAGAAGCCGAAGTCATACCATCTGCATCATAATCACCGTAAACGAGAATATTTTCCCCTTCTTCAATAGCCTGACGAATCCGTTCCACTGCTTTATCCATATCATGGAGCAGATAAGGGTCATGCAAGTCCTCCAAGGAAGGTTCTAAAAACTTCTTCAGACTTTCTTGGTCCTGAATCCCTCTTTCAAATAATAAACGAGCCACCTCAGGACCCAGTCCAGCCTTCTTGGCTATCTTTGTAAAATCCGCATCTTCTACCTGCGGGGCAAACTGCCATTCATAAGTAGGAGTTATCAAAAAGACATCCACTCTTTCTAAGAATTCTATTGCTTCATTATAACATGATTTAGACGTTTTCTCTATCCAGATTGCTTTTTTATAAAATTTTAGTGAATTTTTTCAGATATGATTTGACAAGGCAAATCTTTTGGTGTAGAATCATGTTATAAAATCTAACACAAAGGAGATTCCTTATGGCTTTAGTAGAATTTGAACACGTCGAAAAATATTACGGAGACTACCACGCACTCCGCGACATCAATCTCCGTTTTGAAAAAGGACAAGTCGTTGTCCTACTCGGACCATCTGGTTCTGGGAAATCCACTCTTATCCGCACCATCAATGGTTTGGAGGCTGTTGACAAGGGAAGTCTTCTAGTCAATGGCCACCAAGTTGCTGGTGCCAGCCAGAAAGATTTGGTACCTCTTCGCAAGGAAGTCGGCATGGTTTTCCAGCATTTTAACCTCTACCCTCACAAAACAGTGTTAGAAAACGTAACACTCGCACCCATAAAAGTTCTAGGAATTGATAAAAAAGAAGCTGAAAAAACAGCCCAAAAATATCTGGAATTTGTAAATATGTGGGACAAGAAAGATTCTTATCCAGCCATGCTTTCTGGTGGACAAAAGCAACGGATTGCCATCGCACGTGGACTCGCTATGCATCCTGAACTCCTCCTCTTTGATGAGCCAACATCTGCTCTTGACCCTGAAACCATCGGTGATGTTCTGGCGGTTATGCAAAAATTGGCCCACGATGGTATGAATATGATTGTCGTTACCCATGAAATGGGCTTCGCCCGTGAAGTTGCCGACCGCATCATCTTTATGGCTGACGGAGAAGTTTTGGTGGATACTACAGATGTTGATGACTTTTTCGACAATCCAAGCGAACCTCGTGCCCAACAATTCCTCAGCAAAATCATCAACCACGAAAGTGACAAAGTCAAATAAGGAGGCGCCTATGAAAAAGAAATTCTTTTTATCCGCATTATTGATTAGCCTTTTCAGCCTTGCTGCTACAAAACCAGTCCAGGCTGATACTAGCGTCGCAGATATTCAAAAAAGAGGCGAGCTGGTTGTCGGTGTCAAACAAGACGTTCCCAATTTCGGTTACAAGGATCCCAAGACAGGGACCTATTCTGGTATCGAAACTGACTTGGCCAGGATGGTAGCTGATGAGCTCAAGGTCAAGGTTCGCTATGTGCCTGTTACCGCACAAACCCGTGGACCCCTTCTAGACAATGAACAGGTCGATATGGATATCGCAACCTTCACCATTACAGACGAACGCAAAAAACTCTACAACTTTACCAGTCCCTACTACACGGACGCATCTGGATTTTTGGTCAATAAATCTGCCAAAATCAAAAAGATTGAGGACCTAAACGGCAAAACCATCGGAGTTGCCCAAGGTTCCATCACCCAACGCCTGATTACTGAACTGGGTAAAAAGAAAGGTCTGAAGTTTAAATTCGTCGAACTTGGTTCCTACCCAGAATTGATTACTTCTCTACACGCTCACCGTATTGATGCCTTTTCCGTTGACCGCTCTATTCTATCTGGCTACATCAGCAAACGCACAGTACTACTAGATGATAGTTTCAAGCCATCAGACTACGGTATTGTTACCAAGAAATCAAATACAGAGCTCAACGACTATCTCGATAACTTGGTTACTAAATGGAGCAAGGATGGTAGTTTGCAGAAACTTTATGACCGTTACAAGCTCAAACCATCTAGCCATACTGCAGATTAAGGAGGATACCCCATGACAGATTTATCATCTTGGACAGCCTATTTTCAGGATTTTGGACAATTTTTCAATGGTTTCCTCTTCACCCTTGCCCTAGCGATTGGATCCTTTATCCTCGCCATGGTTTTAGGCATCTTCTTTGGAGCCATGTCAACCAGCAAACGTCCAATTTTGCGCATTTTAGCTCGCATCTTTGTCGAATTTTATCAAAATACTCCCCTCTTGGTGCAGTTTGTTATCGTTTTTTATGGCCTACCTCTTATCAGTGACCATATCATCATGATTCCGATTTATTGGACAGCTGTTCTCTGCGTCGGACTCTATCACGGCGCCTATATCGCTGAGGTTATTCGCTCAGGCATTCAGTCTATTCCTAGCGGTCAGATGGAGGCCGCCCTGTCGCAAGGTTTTACCTATATCAGTGCCATGCGCTTGATTATCTTGCCTCAGGCCTTCCGTATCATTCTCCCTCCTTTGACCAACCAAATCGTCAACCTCATCAAGAACACCTCGACAGTTGCCATCATCTCTGGAGTGGACTTGATGTTTGTGACCAAGTCTTGGTCAGCTCTTAACGGAAACTACATTCCAGCATTTTTAGGCGCTGCCCTGCTCTACTTCTCTCTATGCTTCCCTGTTGCCCAGTTTGGTCGCAAGATGGAGCAAGCCAACAAAAAAGCCTATTCACTTTAGGAGGTTACTATGGAATCCATTTTAGAAGTTTTGACCCCAGATAACCTAGTCTTTATCTTTAAAGGATTTGGCTTGACCCTCTACATTTCTCTGATTGCCATCGTCCTCTCTACCCTTATCGGAACGGTGCTAGCCGTCATGAGAAATGGGAAAAATCCTGTCTTACGCATTATTTCCAGCATTTATATCGAGTTTGTGCGTAACGTTCCTAACCTCCTCTGGATTTTCACTATCTTTTTAGTATTCAAGATGAAATCCACTCCAGCAGGTATTACAGCCTTTACCCTCTTTACATCAGCAGCCTTGGCTGAGATTATCCGAGGCGGTCTCAATGCCGTGGACAAGGGCCAGTACGAAGCAGGAATGTCGCAAGGATTTACCTCAGCCCAAATCCTCTACCACATCATTCTCCCACAAGCCATCCGTAAAATGCTGCCAGCCATCATTTCTCAGTTTGTAACCGTGATTAAGGATACCAGTCTTCTCTACTCTGTTATCGCCCTACAAGAACTCTTTGGAGCTAGCCAAATTCTCATGGGCCGTTATTTCGAACCAGAGCAGGTCTTCAGTCTGTATATCCTGATTGCCCTCATCTACTTCAGCTTTAACCTAGCCATTTCTAGCCTGTCTCATATGCTAGCAAAACGTTGGCAACAAGCTGCAGAATAAACAGCCACTCTCCAGTTAAATTGGAGAGTTTTTTCTACGCAATCTCAAAAAAACACTGCCAGATTTCTAGCAGTGTTTTGAGTTTCATTAATCTTAGTAGACTGTTTTTTCAGTTTCTACATCGAAGAAGTGTGCTTTGTTCAAGTCAAATCCAAGTTCAACTGTTGCACCTGTTTGCAAGTAGTCACGAGCATCAACTTTAGCAACAAATTCGTCTTTACCAACTTGGCAGTAAAGGTGAGATTCTGAACCAAGCAATTCTGATACAGAGATAGTAGCTTTGACAACTGATTCTGGGAATGTTTCAAGGAAAGCAGGTTCTGCATTCACGTCTTCTGGACGGATACCGAAGATCAATTCTTTACCTTCGTAGCCTTTTTCACGAAGAACTTTCAATGCTCCTTCTGGAACTTTCAAACGGAAACCGTCTGAAATAATTTCGCTTCCAACCAATTTCACGTTGATGAAGTTCATAGCTGGGCTTCCGATGAATCCTGCTACGAATTTGTTAACTGGGTTTTTGTAAACTTCTTGAGGAGTACCGATTTGTTCTACACGTCCGATAGTACCTGTACCAGCAGGGTTCTTAGTTGCTGACATGATAACGATACGGTCTGCAAGTGTCATCGCTTCTGTTTGGTCGTGAGTTACGTAGATAGTTGTAGCTCCGATACGACGGTGGATTTTAGCGATTTCAGCACGCATAGATACACGAAGTTTGGCATCCAAGTTTGACAAAGGTTCGTCCATCAAGAATACTTTTGCATCACGGACAATGGCACGACCCATGGCAACACGTTGACGTTGACCACCTGAAAGGTCAGCTGGTTTACGTTCCAAGAATTCTTTCAATCCAAGGATTTCAGCTGCTTCTTGCACACGTTTGTCGATGTCTTCCTTGCTGTATTTACGCAATTTCAAACCGAAAGCCATGTTGTCATAAACAGTCATGTGTGGGTAAAGAGCGTAGTTTTGGAATACCATGGCGATGTCACGGTCTTTTGGAGCTACGTCGTTGACAACCACGCCATCGATAGATGCAGTACCTTCTGTGATGTCTTCAAGACCAGCAATCATACGAAGAGTAGTTGATTTACCACATCCTGAAGGACCTACGAAAACGATAAATTCTTTGTCTTTGATGTCCAAGTTGAAGTCTTCAACTGAGTAGTGTTCGCTGTTTGGATATTTTTTGTAAATATTTTTAAGATTCAATTCTACCATGAGGTGAACTCCTTTTGTCTTTTGATAGTTTTATTATAGATGAAAACGTTTTACATTTCTATGGCAAGGTGACCAAAAAAACAAAAAAGTTCTGTGCAACTTGCACAAAACTTTAGAGAATATCTGGTAAAATCAATTGATAACACAAGGTCAGATCTGTCAATTCCTTCAACTGTAGCCCTGTCAATTCTTCCCATTTATCAATCTTGTATTGGAGAGAATTGCGGTGCAGATAGAGTTGCTGGGCTGTTTTAGTTAAGACAGCACTATTTTCCCAAAGAGAGAGAATGATTTCCTGAATCTGATCTTGATCCAAAATCATCTGGTGTAGACATTCCTTGATTGCCTTCAAGTCCACGAGTCTTTCTCCCATACTCCAAAGATAGAGCTGAGAAAAAGTATGAACACCTTGGTGACCCTGACGCCACCAAGTCTTAAACAAATCTCGCTCTGCTTTAATCAAGTCTGATAGGGCATGATGTCCTGTCTGAGACCAAACTTGGCCTAACATGATAGAGAGACGCAGTCCAAAGTCATACTCAACCGCTTCAATCGTATCACTTAAAATAGCTCGTACAGAGGTGTATTTATCTTGTTGAAGTACGAAAACATAATCCTGAGCTCCGACCTGAAGCACTGTCTGACAGTTAGGAAAAAGAGTCCGCATCATATCTAGCCAAGAAGCTAGATTTTCCTGCTGAAAATAGGAAAGATGACAATAAACCAACTGAATCTTTTTAAAAGTTTGTGGTGCTTGTCCCTTTCCCTCAACCAGATAAGAATACCAAGGATTGAGTGAACGAGCCTGCTCCTGCTGAGTCAAAAGCGAAATCAACTGCTTTTCACGCTCACTGAGCCCAGCTTCCTCCAGCAAAATCCACTGCTGAGAAGCTAAAGGAAGAGTTAAGTAACCCTCTTTCTCTACTGGTTGGTCTGAAATCTGAGCCTCAGGAAACCAGTCTTGTAGTTCTTTCGCCATCATGTCCTAGCCCTCCACTTTTTGGATGCACCACGAAATCAAGCTCTCAAGACGTTCCAGATTTTCAGTCATATGGAGATAGCCCATCACGGCTTCAAAACCTGTGGACATACGGTAAGTCACCACATCAGCATTTTTAGCCTTTGTGTGACTATTGGTATTGCGACCACGTTTGTAGATTTCTTCTTCTTTTTCCGTTAGGACCTGCTCCTCCAACATGAGAGAAATCAGGCGAGCCTGAGCCTTGGCTGAGACATACTTGGTCGCTTCTTGATGGAGTTTATTGGGCTTGGTCATACCTTTGAGGATGAGGTGACGACGAATATACATAGAATACACCGCGTCCCCCTCAAAGGCTAGCGCAATCCCGTTAATGAGATTGACATCAATCACGTGTCCACCTCACTCCATCTTTGGTATCAAGGAGCTTAATCCCTTGAGCAGCCAATTGGTCACGGATCTGGTCTGCTGTCGCAAAGTCACGATTGGCACGCGCTTCTTGGCGTTTTTGGATCAAGGTTTCAATCTCTGCATCCAAAACTTCCTCAACAAAGACAATTCCAAAAACTTCCAACATATCTGCAAGAGCTTGCTTGACACTTGCATCATAGTTGCCGGAATTGATCCATTTGGCCATTTCAAAGACTACTGTGATTCCATTTGCCGCGTTAAAATCTTCATCCATAGCTGCTACAAACTTGTCTTTAAAAGCTTGTAATTTTTGAGCATCTACAGTTCCAGTAAACGGTTTCTCGTAAGTATTTTTAAGATACTTGAGATTAGTCTCTGCATCACGCACTGCCTTTTCTGTAAAGTTGATAGGCTTGCGGTAATGTTGTGTCGCAAAGAAGAATCGAAGCACTTGGCCATCAAGAGTTTTAAGGGCATCGTGTACGGTTATAAAGTTGCCCAAGGACTTAGACATCTTGACATTGTCGATATTGACAAAGCCATTGTGCATCCAATAGTTAGCAAAGGTCTTGCCTGTTTTGGCTTCTGACTGGGCAATTTCATTGGTATGATGAGGAAACTCTAGGTCAGCTCCACCACCGTGAATATCAATAGTATCTCCCAAAATCTCTGTTGACATAACCGAACACTCGATATGCCAGCCCGGACGACCAGGTCCCCAAGGGCTATCCCAAGAAATCTCGCCTGATTTGGCAGATTTCCAGAGGGCAAAGTCCACAGGATTTTCCTTACGAGCTATTTCTTCATCGGTACGACCTGAAGCACCCAGCTCCAAATCTTCCAAGGTTTTATTAGCCAATTTGGCATAGTTGTGAGATTTTTCCACACGGAAATAGACATCTCCTTGACTCTCGTAGGCAAAGCCTTTTTCAATCAAATCTTCCACAAAGCGGATGATGTCAGCCATAAACTCCACCACACGCGGATGGCGAGTCGCAGGTTTGACGCCCAAGGCCGTCACATCCTCACGAAAGGCAGCGATGTACTTGTCCGCAACCTCCTGAGGCGTGATACCTTCTTCCTTGGCACGGTTGATAATCTTATCATCCACATCTGTAAAATTGGAAATATAGGCAACCTCATAACCACGGTACTCAAAATAGCGACGAATCGTATCAAAAGCCACTGTTGAGCGGGCATTCCCCACGTGGATATAGTTGTACACTGTTGGCCCACAAACATACATCTTGACCTTGCCGTCCTCAATCGGGACAAATTCTCGCAAATCACGATACATAGTGTCATAGATTTTAATCATAAAATAATAGTCAGGAAAACTAAAATCCGAGAACAGTTAGTTTCATCACTAAGAGTTCAATTGAATTTCAGTCCGAATCTCTCTACACTTCGGAATCCCTTGCTCCTTTCTCATTCAGATAAACCACCTGAGTCTGTTTGACAAAGCCAATTTTTTCATACAAGCGCTTGGCACCTACATTGCTATCTTCCACTGCAATCTGAAATTCCTTCTCATTTTGCTCAATCAGTTGGTTGACTAGGGATTTTGCTAAGTAGCTTCCATAGCCTTTTCCACGTTCAGGTTCCGATATTGCTAAACCGTAGAAGTAATTCGTATCGCTCGATAAATCAACCGTGCAAGTTCCAATAACCTGACCGTCTTTTAATAAAATATATAAGCGACTTTCTGGATCCTTCAGAGCTTCAGCGACATATCTATCCACAACTTCTCTCGATTCATGTTCCTCTGAAAATGCCTGAAATTTTAACTGACTAATTTGATCCTGATACGAACTATCTGCTAACAAAACTTCAAGATTGGAAACAGTTGCTAACGGATAAGGTTTTCTATCCTTACCTAACCAAGTTTCTGTCTCTTCATCCTCTACCAATCCCCAGTTGCTAACAAAATCAGGATGGCGGTCTAGAAAAATACGTTCTGTCTGAAAAGTAACTGAACGAATAGGGAAAGAAGCCGTTTCTTTCTCAAAACTAGTAAACAATGCACGCGCAATTCCCTGATGGCGATGATCTGGATGAACCAGTATCGTCACTTCCACATCTTGGTCATCTGCATAGACAGTTAATAAACCAACAAGTTCGCCTTTTTCATAATAAAGGAAAAAGGCGGGCATGTTTGGGTCAAAATTAAGCATGTTAGAGAGATAGGGATCACGATAGGTACTGTCATAGTTTTGGCAACAGTTAATTAGTTTTTTCGCCTCAGATAGCTCCTCTTGGCTTAACTTGTTTCTTGCTTGAATCATATAGGTATCCTCTACAACCCAGACGATCTGTGACTGGCTTCTTTAGCCTGCTCGAGTTTATTGACGTAGTACTCTCGTTTTTCTTCGACTTCGTGGATCGTCGGTTCATCCTTCTGTCCATGAACTCGGACAATCTTGGCCGGAATACCGACAACCGTCACATCACTAGGTACATCTGCTACGACAACTGCTGCAGCACCGACCTTGGCATTTGCACCAATTTCTACAGGACCAATAACTTGGGCATGTGCTGATATAAGGGCACCCTGACGAACGGTCGGATGGCGTTTGCCAACATCCTTACCAGTCCCACCAAGAGTCACTCCGTGATAAAGGAGAACACCTTTTTCAACGATCGCTGTTTCCCCAATCACCAGACCAGAACCGTGGTCGATAAAGACACCTGAATCAATCTGGGCACCTGGATGAATCTCAATCTGAGTCCAAAAGCGCCAAAACTGACTGTGCATACGAGCCAAGAGTTTGAAGCCATGCTTCCAGAGAAAATGCGAGAGACGGTGGGCCGCCAAGGCCTTGACACCTGGATAAGTCAGCAAAACCTCCAAAGTGGTGCGGGCCGCTGGATCATTTTCTTTTACGATATCAATGGTTTCGCGCCACCATCCCATACATTTCTCCTTTTCTTATTCTGAATCTTTTGGTGTTTCTGTAAATTCTTTCTTAGGTTTGTGGTCCTTGTGATGACGTGGGCGGTGAGGACTCTCAGACTTTTCGCCTTTTTCATCACGTTCAGGTTTTGGAGGACGAGGAAGAAGGGCTTTCATAGAAGCATCCACACGTCCTTTTTCATCAATCTTGATAACCTTAACATCAACTTCATCCCCGATTGCTACCAAGTCTTCGACATTATTGGTACGCGTCCAAGCCATCTCAGAGATATGAACAAGGGCATCTGTCTTATCAAAGAGGTTGACAAAGGCACCAAATTTCTCGATACGAACGACTTTAGCACGGTAAACTTCATCCACTTTGGCTTCACGGACCAAACCAGCAATAATTTCTTTAGCACGGTTAATAGCATCTTGGTCGCTAGAGTAGATAGACACATTTCCTTCTTCGTCGATATCAATCTTAACGCCTGTTTCAGCGATAATCTTGTCGATGGTTTCTCCACCCTTACCGATGACAATCTTAATCTTGTCCACATCAATCTTGATGGTATCAATTTTCGGAGCAGTTGGAGCCAATTCTGGACGAACTTCTGGAATGGTTGCTTCAATCACATCAAGGATTTCAAAACGCGCTTTCTTGGCTTGGGCAAGAGCCTCAGTCAAGATTTCTGCAGTAATCCCTTGAATCTTGATATCCATTTGAAGGGCTGTAATCCCGTCACGAGTACCCGCAACCTTGAAGTCCATGTCTCCAAAGTGGTCTTCCAAACCTTGGATATCTGTCAAGACTGTATAGTTGTTGCCATCTGAGATGAGACCCATGGCAATTCCTGCTACTGGCGCCTTGATTGGCACACCACCAGCCATAAGTGCAAGAGTTCCCGCACAGATAGAGGCTTGAGATGAAGAACCATTTGATTCCAAGACCTCAGCTACCAAGCGGATCGCATATGGGAATTCTTCCAAACTTGGCAAGACTTGAGCAAGGGCACGCTCACCGAGAGCACCGTGACCGATTTCACGACGACCTGGCGCACCGTAACGACCAGTTTCCCCTACAGAGTATTGTGGGAAGTTATAGTGGTGCATAAAGCGTTTCTTGTACTCTGGATCCAAACCATCAATGATTTGAGTTTCACCCATCGGAGCCAAGGTCAAGACTGAAAGAGCCTGAGTTTGTCCACGAGTGAAGAGACCAGAACCATGCACACGAGGAAGGAAGTCAACAACCGCATCCAAAGGACGGATTTCATCAACCTTACGGCCGTCAGGACGAACCTTATCTTCTGTGATCAAACGGCGCACTTCAGCGTGTTCCATTTGTTCCAAGATTTCAGCCACATCACGCATGATACGGTCAAATTCTTCGTGGTCTGCATATTTTTCTTCATACACAGCAGTTACTTGGTCCTTCACTGCTTGAGTTGCAGCTTCACGAGCCAATTTTTCTTCTACTTGGACCGCTTTTTGGAGGTCACTGTTGTAGGCTGCGATGATTTCAGCTTGCAAGTCCGCATCCACATGAAGCAATTCTACTTCTGCTTTTTCTTTACCGACTGCTGCAACGATTTCTTCTTGGAAGGCAATCAATTCTTTAACTGCTTCGTGTCCTTTAAGAAGGGCTTCCAACATGATTTCTTCTGACAATTCTTTAGCACCAGACTCTACCATGTTGATAGCGTGCTTGGTACCAGCTACTGTCAATTCAAGGAGAGATTGCTCTGCTTGTTCTTGACTAGGGTTGATGATGATTTCACCGTCGACATAGCCCACCTGTACCCCAGCAATTGGGCCGTCAAATGGAATATCTGAAATAGACAATGCCACTGATGAACCAAACATAGCTGCCATAGGTGCAGAGGCATTTTCATCATAAGAAAGAACGGTGTTAATCACTTGGACTTCGTTACGGAAACCTTCCGCAAACATAGGACGGATTGGACGGTCAATCAAACGCGCTGTCAAAGTCGCATCTGTTGAAGGACGTCCTTCACGTTTCATAAAGCCACCAGGAAACTTCCCAGCTGCATACATTTTTTCTTCGTAGTTGACTTGGAGAGGAAAGAAATCTCCAGTTGCCATCTTCTTAGACATAACGGCAGCAGTCAAGACAGTTGACTCACCGTAACGTACAACAACAGAGCCATTTGCTTGCTTAGCAACCTGACCAGTCTCTACAATTAACTCACGACCCGCAAAAGTCGTTTGAAACACTTGTTTTGTCATTTTAATCCCCTTTGGATTGATGAAATTATACGCCTTGCCTACAAAAATCAAGATACTAAGGGCGTGAAGAATCCCGTATGAAAATAGGAGATTGACGCAGTGTACCATGTACACCAGGAAATCTATCTTTTTCACTAGGGATTTAGCCCGTGTTCAATTACTCAAGATACTAAGCCGTCAAACAACTCAAAGGAAAATAGGAAACCGAACGACGGATCGACCGCTCCTAGGCAGATTTATCTTTTTCCACAGAGTTGTAGGCGTGTTCAATTACTCAAGATACAAATCATTAGAAAGGTTTGATGCTAAAACATCTAAGACTTTCAGTTTAACTGCATTATTTTTTAATACCCTCATCTTTGTATCAAGTACGTACAGAGTCTATTTTATCATATTTT
>CAURTM010000020.1:0-23621 GCA_963527735.1 uncultured Streptococcus sp. | reverse complement strand
CTGGTGTTGCTGGCTTCTCTTCTTTCGGTGCCGGTGTCGCTGGCTCTTCCGCTTTCGCTACCGATACTGCTGGTTCTTCTGCTTTCGCTACCGATACTGCTGGTGTTTCCACAACTACTGGTGTCGTTTGTTTAACTGTAGTAGTTTGCTCTCCAGTTACAGTATCTGTCTTTGTTTCAACTTCATAACTTTGACAGCTACCAGAATTATCAATCGACACTCGCTGTCTTTTGACTTCTGTATTTCCATCTTTTAGAAAAGCTTCTTCGCTAAAATATAATTTATTATTAGCAAAAATCAAATCTCTATTTGCAATACGATTTATCTCAACCAAACTATCAACAGATAGCCCCGTTGCTCCACTAATAGCACTCAGTGTATCTCCCCACTTAATTGTGTAGTGTGATAAATTGTCTATATTTTGAATATCAGCTTTTACTTCTGCAACTGTTCTGGCTACCCAAACACCATCTTGTTCATTAGCTGAAACAGTTGGAGCTAAAAAGCCCAGTCCCAATAACATCACACCTGTCGCAACAATTGCACCAGTTCTTAATTTTCTAAAGCCACGTAGGGATAATGTCCCTCTAACATTTGTTTGTCTCATTGTTTTCCTCACTATTTTATATTTGTAAAAGGCAAAGTCAGCCACAGCAGGCTCGTTTACCTTTTCAGTCTGGATAGGTATCTACAAGTTTTCTATTTATTTTAAAAACAAATCATGGATAATTTTTTATGCATATTTGAATATAGAAATTGTAAATTATCTTCCCACTGAATTCCACGATTTTAGTATATCATATCCACCAGCAAAAATACAAAGAAAGCGATTGAAAGCAATGATTTCCACCACTGCTTTCGGCTCTATTTTGTATTGTTAAATATCCATTCTCTATCCACCATTCTGGGATAGAAAAACAAGATGCAGTCTCTATTTTAGACTAATTTTTTCAAACTTATTCGCTATCCAGCAGAAGCTCTTTTGGTTGTTTTCTAAGGAGATTGCTTGAAGCAAGCGCCATAACGAGAACCACTAGAACCAAGGCTAGGACAAAGACGATGATAAAGTCTGATGTCTGAATGGAAATATCTAGGCTCGACAAGGTCTTGCTAAAGCCATCTACTTCTGCACCACCACCAAGGTTAGAGGCTTGAGCCGCCTTGCTAGCCTGTTTGGCAACACCTGAAGTGACATTGGCAAGAACAGTATTTCCAATCGCACGAGCTGTGTAGTTGGCTAGGAAGTAAGCAGAAACCAGAGCAGGGATAGCAATCAAGATGGATTCAGTGATGAATTGACCCAAGATACTTGCCTGCTTGAGACCGATAGAGAGGAGAATTCCCACTTCCTTGCGACGGGCATTGATCCAAAGGCTGAGCAAGAGTGCAAGGAGAAGAACTGAGAAACTCAAGCTACCCCAGAAGAGGAGGTTGGCCATCTTGTACATACCAGAGATGGATTGCTCAAGAGCTGGGTAGTTAGAGGAGCTCTTAACGAGTGTGTAGCTCTTCCAGTTGATACCACTGATGCCATTCAACTCTTTCATAACATCATCCAAGTTCTTGTCCGCTGTTACAAAGAAGGTTGCGTCCCCATAAATAGCTGTGTCTTCTGTGTATCCATAAAGTTTTGCAGCCGTGTGAATGTCTGTGATAGCTGTATTTTCATAGAGTTCTTGTGAGTAGGTTACTGCCGACTTATTGTGACCATCAAAGAGTCCCTTGATTGTCACTTCAACTGTTTCCTTGGCACCTTTTTCATTGTCTGCATCGTAGATATTAGAGTCTAGTTTGACCTTATCCCCTACTTTCCAGCCGTGTTTGGCTGCCAAGTCCTTGTGCAGGAGGATCTTGTCCTTGTCGTCGTTGGTTAAGTGCTCACCTTCGACCAGCTTATAAGAACCAGAGACAAACTTGTCTTCTTTAGAGGAGTCATTGACACCTGTAATCATCAAGCTACTTCCAAAATGTTTGGCACGGTCAGGAGTCAGATTTTTCTTGGTTTCTGGCGTTTCGATAAGTTCATAGCCAGTCAAATCTCCGATAGCGTTGATGCGTTTCACATAAGACTCAATGGCCTTGTTTTCGGTGATTTTTTTGATATCTTCACCCTTGATATTCCCAGCACCACGTGGCGTTCCTTGATTGACGCGACGATTGATTTGCATGGAGAAGCTGTTGGTGATATTTTTAAAGGTCTCCTGAGAAGCCTTGGCAGTAGCTCCCTTGATTGACAAACCAACCAAACTCAAGCTCGCCATAAGGAGAATAATCAGGAAGATGACAATCGATTTGAAAAACTTCCTTGTAACATAGGCAAATGCGTTGTGTAACATAGGTTCCCTTTCTAGGTTTGATTTTATAATTCTATCAAAACAAGCTCATCTTATTTTGTAGTATTGCGAGTTTCAGTCAGTTTCTTGTCCTTCAATTCAAGTGTAATATCTGATGCTTGCGCCACTTCTTTACTGTGAGTTACGACAATCACACATTTACCTGTTTTTTGGGCAAGTGATTGGAGCAGTTCAACAATATCTCCAGCAGTTTTAGGGTCCAGATTTCCCGTTGGCTCATCAGCTAGAATAACTGGAGCTTCTGATACCAAACTACGAGCAATAGCAACACGTTGCTGTTGACCACCTGATAACTGGAGAACGTTCCGCTTGATCTGACTTTCATCCAAACCAAGCTCAAGAAGTGTATCCTTGCTTGCCTTTTTATTGACCAAGCGGATATTTTCCAGCGGAGAAAGATAATCTATCAAGTTATAATTTTGAAAGACCAGGGAAATATGGTGCATGCGATGGTAAGAATAGCCCTTCTTACGAATGTCCTCTCCTTGAAAAAGGATAGAACCTTCAACAGGACTATCTAGACCAGCAAGTAGGGACAAGAGTGTGGATTTTCCCGCTCCTGACTCCCCAATAATACTGTAAAATTTCCCAGGTTCAAAATTATAATTGATCTGATATAGGACTGCTTCAGCAGTGTTCTTATAACGGTAGGTAACATCTTGTAATTGTAATAAAGTCATGATTTCTCCTTCTTATACTCAATGAAAATCAAAGATCAAACTAGGAAGCTAGCTGCAGGTTGCTCAAAGCACAGCTTTGAGGTTGCAGATATAGCTGACGCAGTTTGAAGAGATTTTCGAAGAGTATTAACTAATAGATGATAAAATTTCCTTAGGTGATTTCCTAAATAAGAATAGGAAACAAAAGGCTACTGACAAGCAACTAAGCAACAACAGAAAGATATAGGATTCTGCAAATGATAGGATATTAGTTGATAGACTGCTTGCTCTGGCTAGTGTATCTTGTAAGCTTGCCTGATCTCCACTTGCTAGTAGTGTTTGGAGTAGGTAAGATGTGATTGCGTTGCCTGCAACAAATGCTGGAGGCAAAGCTCCAAGTGATACCAACACCACCTCTAAACAGAATTGTAGGAAAATCGAGTTCTTGCCCTTTCCAAGTGCCAGTAAAATTCCCACTTCGTAGACCCTTTCTCTCAGCCAGAGAGACAAAACAAGAATTAAGGCTCCTGCTCCTGCTATCAACATCCCATAAAGGAAGATGGTCAGAAAGGTTTGGAAGGTAGCAACCGAGTCTTTGATTTGTTCAAAAGCCTTGTTTTCCTTTTCGACTTGATAGCCTTGATTTTCCAAAGACAAGTTTTCTACCTGCTTCATGAGTCCGTCCATTTCCTTAGGATTTTCTACATAGAAGCGAGCTGCACTGACTAGAGATTCACCATTTCCCAAAAGGCTTTGGCTACTTTCATAGTCTGTAAAGACTTGATTTTCACTGAAGTCGGAAGACAAGCCTGTAAATTTCTCTTGTTTTTTACCAGAGAAGATTCCGACGATTTCAAACTCGACAGTTTGTCCTTTACCAGCTTCTGACTGACCAGCATCTAAGGCAATCTTGTCATGAAGGGAAAGACTATTCTTCTTAGCCAGCTCTTCGTGGATGATGATTTTCTTTGAATCCCCTTTTTGAAGATGTCGTCCTTCTTTTAGATTAAAAGCCGAACTAGTAAAAGTAACATCCTTGGCTGAATCTTCAAGAGCCGTTAAGCTAACCAAGTTCTTGTCCGCAGCTGACAAATCATCACGCTCCACGCTCTGCTCGCCACTCACCACTTCCTTGTCTTTTAGTTTTGCGACCGTCTCGAGTTCGGGAGAGACACTTTCCAGCCCCTTAATCTGGCTCACGGATGATAAATCCGACAACTTAAAAGTCTGACTATTTTCTATCTTCTTAATAGAAAAAGATGTGTTGAGTGATTTGTAAAGATTGGTTTCCACTGTTTTGTTGGACTTCATCAGAGTCAAACAGGCTGAAATTCCAGCCAATAGGACAAATAAAATCAGAAATAAAATAAAACTTCTCAGTCGCTTTCTGCTGACATAAGCCCAAGCTCTTTGGATTGGATTCATTTGTCACCTCCATATTTGTAAGACTATTATAAAACCCAAATATGAAATGTTTATGAAATACAAAAAAAGAACTAGAATTCTCACAAATGAGTGAGTTTTCTAGTTCTTTTTGATTTACAAAGACTTTATGCAGGGAAAGCTACTAAGGATCAGATGAGATCATCTATTTAAGCTTCTTCTTCATCGTCTTTTTTCTTTTTGGCAAATAGCAAACCAAATGCGCCAAGAAGAGAGAGAACTCCTAATGCACCTGTAGTACGGTCTTCTTGTGTACCAGTATTTGGCAATACTGCTTGCGGTTGAGAAACTGATGAATCAGTTTCTGACACTTCATTCGGCAATTGAGCAGGTACTTCAACTGTTTGACTTGGTTGTTCAGCCAGCTGAGTAGCTGGCACCTCAGCAGGGGTAGCAGTATCTGGTCTAGGATTTGTATCGTCAGATGGTGTAGCTGGTCTGTGTTGACCGTCACCTGTTGGTCTAACTGGACTCACTTTTCTGAAGACGTGAGTTACAACATCACCTTCTACTTTCGTTTTAACAAATACATAACCTTCAATTTCACCATGTTCAAATGCTTCGTTCGCTTCACCTAATACCGTTGAAGCCTTAGCATCCGCAGGTTTCAACTCATTGCCATTTTCATCAATCCATTTAGTGATGATAAGGTTAACTTTTGGCAACTCAGTCGGTTCTGGAAGTTCTCCATTTACTCCACCTGTGAACTCTGGAAGATCAACTACTGGTGGAAGAATTAAGTTACCATTTTCATCTACTCCTGTTGTACCGATTGGGTCTGTGTACTCTGGAGTTTCTGGTTGAACTTCTGGTTCACCGTTTACTCCACCATTGAACTCTGGTAATTCTTCTTGTTTTTCTGGCTCTCCATTTACTCCACCGTTAAATTCAGGGATATCCACAACTGGAGGAGCAATTGTTGTCACTAATTCCTCAGAAATTTCATGACTTACATTTGTCTTAGGATCTGTGATTATTACTTTTCCTGATGGTTCAACAACTACTGTCTTACCAGGATTAGCTTTTTCCACTGATTCTTTAACTTTGTCTTGTTCCTCTTTAGTTAAATTACCAAATGATTCTACAGGTACTTTCGCTTTTGGTAATCCTACAATTGTTACTGGTACGTTGACTTTCTCTTTACTTCCATCTTCGTATGTTACTTCTACTTCAACTTCTCCATTTCCTTCTGGAATGGTTCCTGTTACTTTCTTAGATGCTATCTTATCACCGTGTACTGCGTTCTTAATAGCGTCTTCTGTAGGTTTTGGTTGTTGATCGTGACGGGTTAATGTGTCAGCTGTTGGTGTGACGTTTGTCGCATCACTTGCTGTTACTGTAACTGGTACGTTAATAGTTTCTTTACTTCCATCTTCGTATGTTACTTCTACTTCAACTTCTCCATTTCCTTCTGGAATGGTTCCTGTTACTTTCTTAGATGCTATCTTATCACCGTGTACTGCGTTCTTAATAGCGTCTTCTGTAGGTTTTGGTTGTTGATCGTGACGGGTTAATGTGTCAGCTGTTGGTGTGACGTTTGTCGCATCGGTTGGTGTTACATTAATTGGCACATTTACATTTTCAGTACTTCCGTCGTTATATGTTACTTTAACTACCGCAACACCTGATTCATTTGGAATGTTACCCACGATTTCTTTGGCTGCAATATTTGTACCACTTACTGCACTTAATACTTGATCATTTGTGTGTTTCGCTTGTTGATCATTACGTGTTAATGTATTTGCTGTCGGCGTGTACTTCGCTGCTTGTGTTCTAACTTTGAAGACAATACGATATGGGTTCGAAGCATTATCTGTTCTACTTCCTGATTTATCCTTAATATTATTCTCCGCAGCGTCCATAGCTGAAGCATAACGAGTGACAATTGTATCTCCATCATTCCACAATGTATTTGCAGATTTTTCTCTATTTAATGTACCAGTAACTGTTAATGTATACGGTGCATTAGTTATTGTATCGCCATTTCGTGTAACTTTATTGTAAGTAAGTCCATAATTTCCAAGATCTGTTAAGTTTGTACTGCTATCAAAGAATACAGCTTCTAATAACTTATTAGAATTATCACTAACAGTCGCAACATCTAGATTTGTTGTTTCAGTAGGTGTGATATATACTACACGATTTCCTGAAGAATCTATCTCAGTATTTTTGAATTCAATTTCCGGTAAAATCGCATCTCCATTACCTGCTGTACCTGTTACTGGATTACTTTGAACACTACCTGTTCCATCTGTTGTAAGAGCTTTAGCTGTAACTGTTGAACCATCTTTTACAACACGGTCTTTTAATCTAAACACTCCTGTTGTTGGATCAACTGTTAACGGTGCTCCTGCACCAAATTCCCATACTCCACTAGCGTTCTTCTTAGCTGTGTATGTTACTTCTGTAGAGTCGTCTTGTTTTGTAAAGGTTACACTAACTTTATCCACATTTGTTTGATTTGTTGGTGTAATTTCTACATCACCATTATCTTTTGGATTTACTATTGGTGCTGTTGGCTGAACTAGGAATGTAATAGGTCTTTCGATTGACTCTGGAACAAAAGTTTTCCCACCATTCATTGTATAGAATCCTGATGCTTTGAATTTAACGACTGCTGTATAACCAGTTATTCTTCCTGGTTCAGTAAGTGCTGTTTCTCTGTCAGTCACTTCCACATTGTCTTTTTTCCATTTGAAACTCATTCCACCTGGATAAACTGTATTTTCTGGCGCTGTTGACACTGCTAATTTTACATAATCATGTGAATCTGTACCTAGTTTAGTACCTAAAGGAACTGTTTTTGGAGTTTCTTTTATAACAACGTCTTCAACAGTGTACTTAAATTTATAAGTTTTTGCATTTCCTGAAGCATCCGCTACAGCTACGCTTGCTTCACGTGTTCCTGTAGTAGCAGCACTTGTAGCTGCATCTTCACCTTCTAAGTTAACATTCGTTCCATTAGGCATTGCTTCTGTTTTATTTACACTTCGACCATTTGGAAGATTAGTGATATTAATAGAAGCTGTTTTTCCTGAATTATCATCCACAATGAATGTTGGATTAAACGTTGCGCCTTTAAAGATAACAAAACGATTATCTTCAGCATTTTCTGTTAAATCTACTGGAGTGTTGTTTCCGAATTTGATTTTCACCGTCGGTTTAACATCTTCAATTTTCACTTTAACTGTTACAATTTTAGACCTTGGGAATCGAGCAGCATAAGGTCCAGTTGGATCAGCAACTAATGTCACTTTTACCTGACGTTCTACTTCGGTTCCACCACGTCCTGTTACAGTACTGTTCACCCATTCATATTTCGTTCCTTCTGGTAATTCTTTCGATCCATTAATTGGCATTACTGCCGCTTTTGCTTGGTCGCTTGTTAATGTGTCCCCACTGTTTACTGTAAGTTTATTAGTATCATTAGCACCGACATCAAACACCGTATGAACAATTTCACCTTCACGTCTTAATTTTAACAATTCATCTGTAGTCGTTGCAGAGTATCTACCTGTTGGATAAGTTGCTCCATAACTATATTTATACTCACCAACTCCTTTTGCGGTGTCTTTATTAAGTTCTCTAGCCATAATAGAGTCATCTTGATCAGCATTAGTTATCGGCGGTATATCTTTGAGTACTGTTCGCCCATTCTCTTCTACTTCTCTTTTTGCAAACCAATTCAAACCTTGTGCTAATCCATTGTTTATATAATAATCATCGTCATGGTACCATCTATGTTTAGTAGCTCCTGCAAAATCATACACCTTATTAGCAATTGGGAATGATTTATACACTTTATACGGTATTACCTTAGTCGTTGTAGCACCATTCGCAAATGTAATAGTCGCTGTAGCTCGTTTTTCTTGGTAATCACCATTTACATTTTCCGTATCAAATGTAACATCAACTGTAGCACCGTTAGGTAACTCCTCTAATTGTCCACCTTCATTTACTCGTACTAATGTTCTCTTATCATCATCCGTTAATTTTTCATGTTGGATAAAGTTAATTATTGGACGGACATTTAAGTTATACCCAACTTTGAAGAATCCTAGACTTTCTTTTTCAGAAGTATTTCCTGAAGTATCTGATGCTTGACCTACTAGTTCATAAGTCGCTGGTTCAACAGTCTTAATAAGACTACCTAACACTGTTTCACCATTAGATTTAGTTAGCTCTTCACCATTTCTAACGACTTGAGTTTCAACACCATCTTTTTTCACCCAAACATTTAGGCGTTTACGAACTTCGTTTTCTAGTGTTGTTCCAGTTGTTGGGTCTGCTGTTCCAGTTGTTGCAGTAGTTGCTCCTGTTCCTAAATCATCACGGTCATAATTATCTGTTACTTTTACAAGTGAAGATGCTGTGATAGAAGTATCTGTTAATCTTGTAGCATCGTCTGCTGTTGTCCCTAAGTCGTTAGAATCTGAACGTTCTACTACTGGTTTTACTGGATCAATCGGTACGAAGTATAAGTTTACAACGTTTGTAGTTGTATCTTTTGTTTCTCCATTACGTTCTGCTAGTGATCCTGCATTCACGTATTTTGGACGTAAGTATACTTGAGCTTTATGAATAGCTTGTTCACCATTTACTACGTTATTTAATGTAAATGCTGGTAAACCATTTGCTGCCGCGATTGTTACATTTTGAAGATTTGTATCAGTTCCGCCGCCTTTACCTTGTTGAACTAGTTTGTTTGCAGAGTTGCTTACATTTAAGCCTCCTGATAATCCACCGCGGTCTACTAAATCAATAACATTGATATAGTTTCCATCTTTAAGGAAGGTATTACCTTCACCCATGCTGAAGCCATCTTGTCTATGTTCCGCTTTTCCTTTGTTAACCCCTTGAGTTGCTACAAATGATGGGTTTTCTGTATGGTTAACCGTCCAACCTTCGCGAAGGTTTAATACTTTCAATACATCATTAAAGTTAAATGACTGACCTTTCGTTGCATCATAGTAATAAATTAAGCTACGGTTACTATTCACACGATTATCAGATGGGGCATTTGACCATGCAAATCCTTTATCTGTATCACGACCCGGAACTTTTAGTCCTTCGATATTTTCGAATTTATAGTCTTTTCGAATGTCTGCAAAACGAGTAATAAAGCCTGTCGTTGTGTTTCCATCTTTTTTGTTTGGATTTGTTTGAAGCCAAGCACGTTTTTTATCTTTGGTAATTACAATTGCTCCACTATCAGAGATTTCAATATTTTCATCACTAAGATTTAGATTTGTATTTGCATTTCGTAATGCAATACGAATACCAGTTTTCTCAGCATCGTTTAATTTTTGATCATTCGCTTGAATAATACGATTTGATGAATTTTCAACTACATCTAGTTTTGCTGTAACTTCTTTTTCATTACTAATTCCAGATAAAGTAGATACATTACGGTGCGTAACTTTTACTCTAGAGTAAATTGTTTCGTCTGGTAAAAGACCATTAGGTCGAGATGTAGCATAATCGCTTCCACGGAAAGTATATTCTGTTTCTTTACTAAATTGAGCAAATGCATGTTCAGCAATTGGAGTATTTGGGTCGCGATCACTATAAAGTTGAACCGTACGAATAGCAAATTTATTTACTGTTCCAACGTCTGCATCACTTTCACCGATATTAACAATTTCTTTAACCTTAATATCTGGTCTTTCGCCTGCTTTACCGTAAAGAAGATCTTCTCCACCGTCAATTGTTGGTGCAGATGGATCTACGGCAACTAATAGTCTTCGTTGAATAATTCCTGGAGTGAAGACTGTTCTTGAAGTACTATTATTATTTGCAATATCTCCAGCTCTAGTGAAATCTACAGAAATATTTCGTCCATAGTGCCCCATCGCAACAGCAGCCCCTTTAGACTTGTCTGCTGGATTAGATGAAATAGCTCCACGATCGATACTATAACTCACACCTTCAGGAAGATAAGCATAGCCTCTGTCAGTTTTATTAGCGTCATCAATAACTTTCCAGTAATCTTTAGGATTGATATTTTTATCACCATTCCTTAGATTTACTGATTGACCATCTCTAAGTCCGATAACATAACTCTTACCTGTTGGTTGTCCAGGGTCGGGTGTCTCATATCCATTTTTAAAATCCATGTCCACAACACGGTATTTGAATTTCAATACACTCGTATCTTTATTTCCATCACCTTGTACTGTCAATGTTGCTTCATATTCACCTAAAGCTTGATCAGCAGGAACTACACCGTTAGATAATCTTGCAGTATATTTACGACTTTCGCTTCCTGTTTGGACTCCACCTGGGAAAGGTGTAGCTGTTGCATTCGTTGGTAATCCTGAAATTGTTACATTCGTGATTTTTCCTGAGTTATCCCATGCTTCTAATTGCGGGTTGAAGTTAGCACCTCTAAACACTGTAAAGATTGGATCCCCAGCTGTTTGCCCGATTGAAATACCATTTAATGTTGCCTGAGGTTTTTCATTATCTGCTAAGTTAAATGTAACATTCTTTTTAATTTGTTTTGGTGCATAGATTGTAATACCATTCGCTGACGTTCTACCATTTAATGCTGTATCCGGGAATTCTACAACCGCTTCCTTCGTTACTGTTTGAGCTGAATTTGGTAATGTCGTGTTCTCAGTTTCATTATTTGCCCATAAGAACTTCATCCCCCCTGGGAAATACACATCATCATTTGAATTAGTTCCATTAAGTGTTGATGCCACAAATTGGTGAGAATCTCCAAGTTTACTTCCTGTAGCTACAGATTTTGGAGAATTTTTCAATAATACATCTGCAATAATATATTGGAATTTATACTCTGCTGCATTTCCGTTTTTATCTCGAACAGACACGATTGCTTCACGAGTTCCTAGTGGTGTTTCAGGAGCTACAACTTGATTAGAGAACGTGATTTCTCTTCCGTTAGCAACACCTGTATGAGCCACATCTTTATTACCTTGCTTATTAAACCAAACACCATTTGGAATGTTTTTAATCATGAAGGTATCAGTTGTTCCTGAATTATCATTAACGATAAATGTTGGGTTAAATGTAGCGCCACGATAAACTAAGAATTTATTATCTGCAGCATTTGCTGTTAATTTACGTACTGTTCCATCACCAGTTTTTATCGATACAGTTGGCGCATCATTATCAGGGTTTTTCGCTGTATCTCGTGCAGTGTCACTTGTATCACTGTTTAAGAATGTAGCTGTCGCTGTTACTGTAGATTGGTCTTTTACAGTTGGTTCTGTAATCGTAATTTTACCCGTTCTACTGTCTACTGTAATTCCGTTGGGACGTGTTCCTTGAATTGCCCATGAGTTTCCATCTTTTTTAGCGATAACTTGTTGAGAACCTGTTTGTCCTGTCGGAACATATGAGAATGTTACTTTATCTGTATCTCCTTGTGGAGTAATGCTAACTGTACCATCTTGAGGTCCAACTACAACAGGCGCTGCAGGTTTTGTACCTTTTGTAGGTGTTAATAATCGAGTTTGTCCATCTGGATAAGTTACTTTGATTTTATCCGTATTTCCTGCTGTTGTGTCATACTCAAACTTAACTCCAGCACTTACTAAGTCTGGGTTAGCATTTTTAACACTTTGTAAAACTTGATTTTTTACATCTGTTTTTATTTCACCGTTTTGAACATCATTTCCAGTAAGCATACGAACTGCTGATTCATTTGGAACTGCTGATAACACTTTAACGGTTAGCGTCTTAGCTGGAGTTGCTGATTCAGTTTTGTTTCCAGCTTTATCAGTTGCGTTTAAAGTAACTGTTAATCCACCGTTAGGGATTTTGTATTTTCCACCATCTTGGTTTAATTGGATTTTCAAGTCACCTTTAATAGTATCTTTTTTAGCGCCTGTTACTCCACCATTTTTTGTAAATGTTGTAGTTCCCTTATTATAAGCACCGGCAATACTATATCTTACATTTCCATTATTAGCAGCAGAAAGTTCATTCATTCCATCTCCTAATGCATCATCTTGGACTTGGACATTTAATGAAACTTTACCATCTGCACTTGGTGTTACGAATAGTGTTACTTGGTTATTCGCTGGAGTTGTCGCTAATGGTTTTCCACTTTCACCTACTTGGATTGTAGGAGCCATACCATCAGCTCGAACTTCTTGCTCCGTTGATTTGTCAGATCTTACATCTGTATGTTTTTGATTACTGTAATCGTAGTAAGCAGAAGTTGGAATAATCGATTGAGCGTAGTATTTACCACCCTTAATTAACACATTATTAAAGACTGCATTTCCGCTACTATTTGCGTTTACAGTAGCAACTTTTTCTACTTTTTTAGCTCCATTTTCCACATATTCACGGAATAATGTAATTGGATAACCATTTGTACCATTTGATACCGTTAAGTTTTTCGTTTGTCCACGAGAATTTGCTATATTTTCTGTGAATGTAGGAGTTTTCGGCTGAATCGCAAACTTAATATTCAAGAAATCTGAAGATTTATCGGCAAATGTACGTTTTACTTTATATTCTACTAAACCTGGTTTATCAGCACCGTGCATCCCGATTTGAGAAGCAGATAATTTATTCCCTTCTTTATCGTAGAATTCGAATTGTTGTCCAGCAGTTGTCGCCTTAGTATTTGATGAAGGCTGATTACTTCCTACTGGAGCAGTATATTGGTGCATGTCAAAGTTACTGTTATAAGCACCTGTAGCATCGTAACCTAAGATACCATCAGCTCTGAAAGGAGCGTAGTCAAAGTCACGTCCACCAAATCCATATGCTCCTTGAGGATATGCTGTATTATAGTGTTTTCCTTGTTTAATCAGGAAGGTACCATTTCCTACTACGTGTAGTGGGAATCTGTCTGTATCGTCTTGGTCATAATCATGACGACCATGCCATTGTTGTGCTAAGATACGGCGGCCCCATTGTTGAACACGATAACCGGCTGTATAGTACAGTTTATCCATTCTCGTATTGTTCTCGTTAATCGTTTTAAACGAAATCGTATAGCTATCACGTCCATGCAATTGAAAACGATAAACTTTACCGCCTCCTTCAGTGGCAGACATTATTTTTTCAAACATATTGTTTGATTTTTCTATTTCGTTATTAGCAGTTTCTAAACGACGAGTATAATATCCAGCATAAGCAGAACTTGTAGCTAATCCTTGTAAGCTTTCTTCCTCAGCTCCACCATTTCTTCTTACTACAATTTCTTTTCCTGTAAGGGTAGAATTTGGATGAATCATCTTAAGTCTACTTAATAAATCTCCAGAGCCGTCTACTTCTGCTTCGTTACCATTTTGAGCTGTTTTAACAACATTAATACTACTATTTTCTACTCTTTGTCCTTTTGGAATAGAGAAGAAGGCATAACCATCTTGTTGATCTTCATGGGCAGCATTAAAAGTAATATTCCATAAATACCCACCATTAACTTCGGTTACCTCTTCGTATACTAAACGTTTAATATCTCTTACAGGAGAGTGATTCGCGTTATTAGCTACTAAACTCTCTGTAAATGTGTGGAATAAATACGTGTATTTATCGTATGGAGATGATCCTTTTGTTCCATCTTCATAGTAATATTCTTTAGCGACGTTATAGTGAGCTTTGCTATCTCTAGAGGAATCTCTTTTGATATAACGGGGTTGACCTGCCGCACGTTCTGTACGACTAGATCCACCTCCTACCGAACGTTCAGTCCCTGGAACTGCAGGTTGTTCATTCAAAGGTTGCCCATTCTCATCTTGTTTACGCAAGAACGCTTCAGTAAAGTCACGAGCTGCTTTTAAGTTTGCTGTAGCAGCCGCAAAGTCTGCTTCAGATAGAACTGCATTTTCGTCAGTAAGTCCAAGTTTTTCGTTTAACTTGTCATAGTTACCTTTGATGGCAGCTACTTTAGCAGCGTCTGCTCCATTGTCTTGTAAGTACTTAACAATTTTACGCATTTCTTCTGCTAATGCATAATTGTCCGTACCGTTTGTGTAGGTTGGTAATGCTTTTGGAGTTGTGCTAGTTCCCGGTTGATCTCCTGTAGTTCTTCCTCTTCTTCCAAGAGTCCTTCTAGCAGGTGTTGGTTTTCCTCTATTCGATGATTCTGCCGTTGCACTGCGATTTTCTTCTAACGGTTTAGACTCATCTACTTTTTTAGCTACTTCTTGAGCTGATTTAACAGCGTCTTTCACAAGAGTCAATTGTGAATCTATTTGTTCTTGTGTAGCGTTTTTATCTTCTAAAACTTTTTTAGCTTCTGCAATCACTGCATTTAGCTTCACTTTTTTAGCTTCATCAGTTATAGATGCTACTTTGCTTTCCAATTCCTCTAAAGCTGTTTTTAAGTCAGTAACATTTACTTTTTTAGCTTCAGTAGAGGTTACATCACCTTGTGCTTTGCCAGTAGTTACTGTAGGTATTTCTGTTTTCTCAGATACATTACTTGTCGTAGACTCAGCATTTTCGCTATGATTTGATGAATCTGATACTACTGGATTTTCTACACTTGTAGTTCCTGTACTTATTCCAGCTCTTGTAGGAGTTGTTACCTCTGAAGTTGAGTTTGTAGTGATAGCTGGATTGTTAGGATCACCTGCTGACCCACTATCTCCCGACGAATCTCCTCCGCCACCAGCGGCTGTCTGATGTGTACTATTGGCTGTTGCAGGAGAGACGGCCATATCCGCCTTAGCTACTCCATTCGCAAAAAATATGAGCGCTGCAATCGCCACACTCGCAGCACCAAAATGGTACTTTCTTATAGAATAACGGTAAACTTTTTCACCATTGTCGTCACGCTTTTTACCAAACATAAGTATATCCTTTCATTGTTTCAACTGATTAGCTAACACGCTTTGAAACATAATATCTCAACACTATATTAATACTTTCGCAGTGTGAAAGCAAGCATTTTCATAAAAAAGTGTCCAAAATAAAAATACTACAACAATCATGTTTATGAGCATTTTTCAAGAATTATATATATATATATATATATGCAGATGTTGTTATACTTATGTTTCGAATATCTAAACTATAAAATTTAATATAAATAAAAAACAGATCTTACCTTTTGCTTCGGAAAAATCTGTCATTATTTTATTTTAAATGGTAGACTGCTCATCCTTACTTTTTATAGACAGCGGATTGATGAAAGCTTATTACTGGGTAAAAGGTTTATTCCCGAAAAACTCCAACCACGGCTTGCGAATGCTATCTTTGCTGGTTTCTCTGTATTTTTTTAGTTCCAAGAATGCCATCTTGACCAGATGGTTTTCTTGTCCATTATTGGTTATGGTCTTTCAATAGCGCCTCAAACTCAGCGACAGTCATACCCAATTGATCACTTGCAAATTCGGAAGTTAAAACATGTTGGCGTACCATATCCAGAAATGCAAAAAGTTTCCCTTCTTCTCTTCCTTCAACTTTCCCACGCTCCAGTCCCTGTTCAACGCCTTCTGCTCGTCCTTGTTCAAGACCCTCAGCTCGACCACGTTCAAGACCACGCTCTAGTCCTTGTTCAAGACCTTGTTCAAGACCTTCAGTCCTAGCAGTTTCCAAGGCATAATCATGAGCCAATAATGCCTGTTCTTCTCGCATACGTAGTTGACTAAACATTTTCCTGTCCTCCTCGGACCAGCTTTTATAGTCCAGCAGTTGGTCTGCTTGGCTGATGGCTCGCTCGGGTTGCTGGGTAAAGGGTTTATTCCCGAAAAACTCCAACCACGGTTTACGAACCTCGTCTTTGCTGGTTTCTCTGTATTTTTTGAGTTCCAAGAATGCCATCTTGACTAGATGGTGTTCCTGTCCATTGTTTGTGATAGTTAAGACTTCACCTGTCGTGTCCTCTCGCATACTAAAGCTATGAAAAGCCAAGTCATCTGAGAAGTAGTTGCTATCCACGATTGCGATAGCGTATACTGGTGCGATGTGTTTGTAACTCTGGTGGGTGTCACCTTCACGTTGGCGAATTTTTTCAAGATTCTGATTGACCTGACTACACAAATAAGCCCACAGGCGATTGATGAAAAAATTCTGATGATGTACCTGAATCTCAATGATTACTTGTGTCCCATTGTCTAACTCTGCCAAGACGTCTATACTGGTATAGAAATCTTGGGCTGAATAAGGCATGGAAGGCAAGACGTGAATATTGCTCCCCTCTAAAATAGTTACATTTTTTGCTGGTAAGTCCAGCATATCGCGAATAAATTGACAAGTGATTTCTGGATTGCTAAAGATTTTCTTAGCAACCAAGTCATTGGTTGGGCTGATGCCCGGATGTCTTAAAGTCATCCATTTCCTCCTTCTATTATACCATATTTTAAAATCTAAATTTGCTAGATTTGATGGTTCTATCTATTTATTCGGAAAAAGTAGAAAGAGTAGAGAGAGTAGAGAGAATTAGGAGAAATTTCAAACTATATTATTTATCTGAAAGTAAAAGGCATCCACCATAGATATTATAAGCCTGATAAAAACAAAAGAGCTAGCCTAAGCTAACTCTTATCCTATGCGGAGAGAGGGACTTGAACCCTCACGACCTAAAGCGGTCACAGGATCCTTAGTCCTGCGCGTCTGCCAATTCCGCCATCCCCGCGTCGATTACTTTACTAGTATATCAACTTTTAGGATGCTTGTCAACACTTTTTTTCAAAATTTTTCATTTCATCAACCAAATTACTCAGAAAGTTCATTTAGATTTTCATCTACTAACTTAGCTCCAAGTGTATTTTTGAAATGACCTAGGGCAAATTGATGATTTTCAGGCCAGATGGAAGCAACAGCTGGTTTAACAATCTCGATATCATATCCTAGATTATAGGCATCTATAGCTGTATGCAGGACACAGATATCCGTCAAAACTCCGGTTAAGATAACTGTAGAAATTCGACGCTCTCTCAAACGGATATCCAGGTCAGTCCCTGAAAAAGCTGAGTAATGGCGTTTATCCATCCAAAAGACACGACTGTCTGAACCATGCTCTTGATAAAAGATCCCCAAATCTCCGTATAAATTGCGTCCACTAGTCCCAATCAGATTATGAGGAGGAAATAGTTTACTTTCCGGATGGAAACAATCATTTTCCTCGTGCGCATCAATGGTAAAGAAGATGTAATCTCCTCTTTCAAAAGCTAACCGAGTCACCTTACTAATGGCTTCCGAAATAGCTTGAGCTGGAGCACCTGCTGTCAATTTACCACTATCAGCAACAAAATCTTCCGTATAGTCAATCGAAATTAAAGCCTTAGTCATTAGTAATCTCTTTTCTTCACTTCTTCAAAAATATCTGAAATCAAGACCTTAAGATAGGTTCCCTTCATTCCAAGTGAGCGACTTTCAATAATCCCAGCGGACTCAAGTTTACGAAGGGCATTGACAATCACAGAGCGGGTAATTCCGATACGGTCTGCGATTACAGACGCAGTTAACTGCCCTTCATTTCCATTTAATTCTCCTAAAATTGCTGAAACAGCACGGAGTTCGGAGTAAGAAAGGGTATTAACCGCCATGGTAACAGCAGTACGGCGACGGATATTTTTCTCATCTTCTTCACGCTGGAAGTTAAGAAGCTGAATTCCAACAACGGTGCTGGCAATCTCAACAAGAATCAAGTCCTCATCTTCGAATTTTTTATCATTGCGCCAAATAATCAAAGAACCAAGGCGAATCCCTGATACATGAATCGGTGCAATCGTTGTCAAACCATCTGGAAAGTCGGCACGACTTTCCACAGGGAAAATACTTAAATCATGATCAACTGTCAGATTGGCTTCTGTATCGTAGATCATATTCGCACCTTGAATGTAGTCATCTGGGAAAATCTTAGTCTGGAAGAACTGCTCTACACGATCTGTATTGGTTTTGTAACGCATGAAATAACCAAGGAGACGTCCCTTGCTATTGACGATACAGGCGTTACAGTCAATAATATCTGCCAATTGACGGGTAATCGCATTGTAGGGAAGTTCTTCCTGCAACTGCTCCTCTGAGCGCTTCAGGATAGAAGTAATTTTTCTAGTTTTTTCTAATAAATGTGCCATTTTTCACCTCGAATTTAATCGCTATCATTATAACATAAACAGCTTGAATTTTCAATTATTATCTGAAAATTGCTTATTTAATTGCAATTTGAAAAAACAAGAATATTTTTAATTAAATTGCTTCTTTTCTATTGACAAGCCCCTTATTTTTGTGTATTATAATATTACAAGAAGATAATATATCTATTTTATTTATCTTTCTTTTTCCATTCGGTCTCCTTATATAAAAAAGCGATTCATTTTGAACCGCTTTTTCTTATTTATCGCCCTTGTTACGAATAACAAAGCCTGTTTGCTTTTCGCTTGAAGTATTGCGTGGTTTTTTATTATCCTTACGGTAACGTTTTTCCTTATCAAAACGATCGTTGCCACGACTTCCTTTTTTGAAATCATCGCGGCGACCATTGCCACGGCGATCACGGTCTCGGCGGTCATCCCCACGACGGCCTCCACGACCTCCCTTGGCTTTACCACCGAAACCATTACCTGATGGTTTAAATGGTAGTGGTTTTTCACGCGCAATCTCCACTTCAGGAAGGCTATCTGGATCTTGAACAGTCAGACTCAAGATATACATAGCCAATTCTTCTGGAGTAAACTCAGCAGCCAATTTACGGGCATCCTTACCAAATTTCTCAAAGTTGCCACGAATTTCTTCATCCGCAAAGTCACGTTCAATTTTCTTGAGAGCTACTTGTTTTTTAGCTTGGAAGGCTTCTTCTGCACTTGCAGGTTTAAGACCTTTCATGCGTTTCTTGGTCAAGTTTTCAATGATTTGAAGGTAACCCATTTCGTTTGGAGCAACAAAAGTAATAGACTGACCTGACTTACCAGCACGACCTGTACGACCGATACGGTGAACATAACTTTCAGGATCTTGTGGAATATCGTAGTTGTAGACATGGGTCACACCTGAAATATCCAAACCACGCGCTGCCACGTCTGTTGCAACCAAAACATCAAGGTTACCGTTTTTGAAGTCACGAAGGACACGAAGACGTTTGTTTTGGTCTAGATCGCCATGAATTCCTTCTGCACGGAAGCCACGGATTTTAAGTCCACGAGTCAATTCATCTACACGGCGTTTTGTACGACCAAATACGATAGCAAGTTCTGGTTGCTCCACATCCATAAGACGAGTCATGGTGTCAAATTTTTCTTGTTCTTTAACTCGGATATAGTACTGGTCAACCAATTCTGTTGTCAATTCCTTGGCAGCAATCTTCACATGCTCAGGCTCTTTCATAAATTGAACACCGATACGTTTGATAGCATCTGGCATAGTTGCTGAGAAGAGCAAGGTTTGTCGATTTTCAGGGACACGGGAGATGATGGCTTCGATGTCTTCAAGGAAGCCCATGTTGAGCATTTCATCCGCTTCGTCAAGGATAAGCGTTTCAATATCTTGTAATTTCAAGGCCTTGCGTTTAATCAAGTCCAAAAGGCGACCAGGTGTTCCCACCACGATATGGGCACCAGATTTAAGAGCCTTAATTTGTTTTTCAATGCTTGATCCGCCATATACTGAGCGGACTTTGACTCCCTTACTACGACCAAAGCGGAAGAGTTCTTCTTGACTTTGGACAGCTAGTTCACGAGTTGGAGCGATGACCAAGGCTTGGATGGTCGCTTCTTCTGTACGGATTTTTTCAAGGGTTGGCAAGCCAAAGGCTGCGGTTTTTCCTGTACCAGTCTGAGCTTGACCGATAACGTCCTTACCTTCAAGAGCCAAGGGAATAGTTTGTTCTTGGATCGGACTGGCTTCTACAAAACCAGCTTTTTCAATCTCTGCTAGCAAATCAGCAGACAAGTTTAATTCATTAAATTTCACGTTATTCTTCTTTCTAAAGGTGGTGCGAAGCCACCCTATAGGGCTTAGTTTATACTTTTCTTTTTATGACGTATTTTCATATACTGGATATAAAATCGTGTTGCTTCTTTTCCACAAAAGAAAAGTACTGTTTTCTTTGCAACCTATCTAGTATAACACAAGAGAGAAGCAAAAGATAGCCTAATCCATCGATAAAGTCATGTAAACGATTTTTCTGAGAAAATGAGGATAAAATTTCCACTATTTCATAAACTTTTTTAAAGCGTAGCAGAATTGTGCAAAAGTTTTTTTCTTGTGCTAGAATGAAATGCGAATAGGAGGAACTCTAAATGTTAACTTATGATTTAATCGTTATCGGATTTGGTAAAGCTGGTAAAACACTAGCAGGTAAATTGGCTTCAGCTGGCAAAAAAGTTGCCCTCGTTGAACGTAGCAAAGCTATGTACGGTGGAACTTGTATCAACATTGGTTGTATCCCAACTAAGACTTTGCTAGTTGCTGCTGAGAAAGACTTGTCTTTTGAAGAAGTGATTGCTACCAAAAACACTATCACTGGTCGCCTCAACGGTAAAAACTATGCTACTGTTGCTGGTACAGGCGTCGACATCTTTGATGCGGAAGCTCACTTCCTTTCAAATAAAGTCATCGAAATCCAAGCTGGTGATGAAAAGAAAGAACTGACTGCTGAAACAATCGTCATCAACACTGGTGCTGTTTCAAACGTCTTGCCAATCCCTGGACTTGCTACAAGCAAAAACGTCTTTGACTCAACAGGTATCCAAAACTTGGACAAATTGCCTGAAAATCTTGGAGTCCTTGGTGGTGGAAATATCGGTCTTGAATTTGCTGGCCTTTACAACAAACTTGGAAGCAAGGTTACAGTCCTAGATGCCTTGGATACTTTCCTTCCTCGTGCAGAACCTTCCATCGCAGCTCTTGCTAAACAATACATGGAAGAAGACGGTATTGAATTGCTTCAAAATATCCGTACTACTGAAATTAAAAATGACGGTGACCAAGTCCTTGTCGTAACTGAAAACGAAACTTACCGTTTCGATGCCCTTCTCTACGCAACTGGACGCAAACCAAATGTAGAACCACTTCAACTTGAAAATACAGATATTGAACTAACTGAACGTGGTGCTATTAAAGTAGACAAACATTGTCAAACAAACGTTCCTGGTGTCTTTGCAGTTGGAGATGTCAACGGTGGCCTTCAATTTACTTACATTTCACTTGATGACTTCCGTGTTGTTTACAGCTACCTTGCTGGAGATGGCAGCTACACACTTGAAGACCGTCTCAATGTACCAAATACTATGTTCATCACACCTGCACTTTCACAAGTTGGTTTGACTGAAAGCCAAGCAGCTGATTTGAAACTTCCATACGCTGTGAAGGAAATTCCTGTTGCAGCCATGCCTCGTGGTCACGTAAACGGAGACCTTCGCGGAGCTTTCAAAGCTGTTGTTAATACTGAAACAAAAGAAATTCTTGGAGCAAGCATCTTCTCAGAAGGTTCTCAAGAAATCATCAACATCATCACTGTTGCTATGGACAACAAGATTCCTTACACTTACTTCACAAAACAAATCTTCACTCACCCAACCTTGGCTGAGAACTTGAATGACTTGTTTGCGATTTAAGTTGAGATTTAATCATATCGAACAGCCCTCTTTGGGCTGTTTTTATTTCTGCGAAATCTCAAATCTGTCTTTTCCCTCTTTTGTGATATAATAGAAACATGAAATTAAAAACTACTTTGGGCCTTCTTGCTGGGCGTTCTTCCCACTTCGTTTTGAGCCGTCTTGGCCGTGGAAGTACGCTCCCAGGAAAACTTGCCCTTCAATTTGATAAAGATATTTTACAAAACCTAGCTAAGAACTACGAGATTGTCGTGGTCACTGGAACCAACGGAAAAACCCTAACAACTGCCCTCACTGTCGGCATTTTAAAAGAGGTTTATGGTCAAGTTCTGACCAACCCAAGCGGTGCCAACATGATTACAGGGATTGCGACAACCTTCTTAACAGCCAAATCTTCAAAAACTGGGAAAAATATTGCCGTCCTAGAAATCGACGAAGCCAGTCTATCTCGTATCTGTGACTATATCCAGCCAAGCCTTTTTGTTATCACCAATATCTTCCGTGACCAGATGGACCGCTATGGTGAGATTTACACAACTTACAAGATGATTTTGGATGCCATTCGTAAAGTGCCTACTGCCACTGTTCTCCTTAATGGAGATAGTCCACTTTTCTACAAGCCAGCTATTCCAAATCCTGTACAGTATTTTGGTTTTGACTTGGAGAAAGGCCCAGCCCAGCTGGCTCACTATAATACCGAAGGGATTCTCTGTCCTGACTGCCAAGGCATCCTCAAATATGAGCATAATACCTATGCAAACTTGGGTGCCTATATCTGTGAAGGCTGTGGATGTAAACGTCCTGATCTCGACTATCGCTTGACAGAATTGGTTGAGTTGACCAACAATCGCTCTCGCTTTGTCATTGACGGACAAGAATACGGTATCCAAATCGGTGGACTCTACAATATCTACAACGCCCTAGCTGCAGTTGCCATCGCCCGTTTCCTCGGCGCCGATTCCCAACTCATCAAGCAAGGATTTGACAAGAGCCGTGCTGTCTTTGGTCGTCAGGAAACCTTCCATATCGGTGATAAAGAATGTACCCTTGTCTTGATTAAAAATCCAGTCGGTGCAACTCAAGCTATCGAGATGATTAAGCTAGCACCTTATCCATTTAGCCTATCTGTTCTCCTTAATGCCAACTATGCTGATGGTATTGATACCAGCTGGATCTGGGATGCTGATTTTGAACAAATCACTGACATGGACATTCCTGAAATCAATGCTGGCGGTGTTCGTCATTCTGAAATCGCACGCCGCCTCCGAGTAACAGGTTATCCAGCTGAAAAAATCACTGAAACAAGTAATCTGGAGCAAGTTCTTAAGACTATTGAGAATCAAAACTGTAAGCATGCCTATATCCTGGCTACCTATACTGCTATGCTGGAATTCCGCGAACTGCTGGCTAGTCGTCAGATTGTTAGAAAGGAGATGAACTAATGGTTTATACTTCACTTTCCTCAAAAGCTGGCAATTACCCCTATCAGCTCAACATTGCCCACCTCTATGGAAACCTCATGAATACCTACGGGGACAATGGAAACATCCTCATGCTCAAGTATGTGGCTGAAAAACTGGGAGCCCATGTGACGGTTGACATCGTTTCTCTCCATGATAACTTTGATGAAAATCACTACGACATTGCCTTTTTCGGTGGCGGTCAAGACTTTGAAC
>CAURTM010000019.1:0-23867 GCA_963527735.1 uncultured Streptococcus sp. | reverse complement strand
AATAAGCCTAAATATTCTGAAAATTCGTTTACTTTTCTTGAAATCTATGATATAATTGATAACAACCTATATTTTATAAGAGGAGTAAAAAATGAAAAAAAGTCAAGTGCTTGCTGTAGCGGGAGCTACCTTATTAACGTCAGGAGTTCTAGCTGCGTGTTCAAACACTAGTTCAAATAATGCTAAACTAGCAAAAGATTACCAATATGTTTATCAAACAGATCCAGAAACCTTGGATTATATCGTCAGCAATATCGATTCAACATCATTCGTCACAACAAATGCTGTAGATGGTTTGTTGGCTAACGATAAATATGGTAATCTAGTTCCTTCTATTGCTGAATCATGGACAGTTTCAAAAGATGGTTTGACTTATACCTATAAAATCCGTAAGGATGCTAAATGGGTGACAGCAGAGGGAGAAGAATACGCTCCTGTAACTGCTAAAGACTTCGTTACTGGTTTGAAACACGCTGTAGATGGAAAATCAAAAGGACTTTCAATCGTTAGCTCTTCTATTAAGGGATTAGAAGCATATATCAAGGGTGAAACAAGCGATTTTTCAACCGTCGGAGTAAAAGCACTTGATGACCAAACACTAGAATATACCTTGAACCAGCCAGAAACTTTCTGGAATGACAAGACAACTAGTGGTGTTTTGATGCCGGTTAATGAAGAATTCTTAACTTCAAAAGGGGAAGGTTTTGGTGCCCCAACCGATGCCAACTCTATTCTTTATAACGGTCCATTTGTCTTGAAGGCTGTAACTCCTAAATCATCTATCGAGATGGCTAAAAATGACGCTTACTGGGACAAAGAAAACGTAAAAATTGAGAATGTTAAGTTCACTTTCTGGGATGGTAAGGATCAAGATGTGATTGCTAAAGGTTTTGCTGATGGTCAATATAGCAAGGCTCGTATCTTCCCTACAAGTTCTACATATGAAAAATATGCAGCTGACTTCAAAGATAACATTTACTTTAATGAACCAGGTGCTGGTGTTGCAACTGTCAGCTTGAACTATGGCCGTACAACCTATAACCACACTGCCAAAACAAGTGATGCCCAAAAGACATCTACTCAGAAAGCATTGCTAAACAAGGAATTCCGTCAAGCCTTGAACTTTGCTGTCGATCGCAATTCTTACTCAGCTCAAACAAATGGTACTGATGGAGCTGCAGTAGCCATCCGTAATACGTTTGCACCTTATAATCTTCAAGTTGGTAAGAAAACATTTGGTGAATTGGTACAAGATAGCTTGGCTAAGACAAATTCTTCTACTTGGTCAAACGTGTCTCTAGCAGATTCTCAAAATGGACTTTACAATGAAGAAAAAGCGAAAGAAGTCTTTGCTAAAGCTAAATCAAGCCTACAAGCTGAAGGTGTTGAATTCCCAATCCACTTGGATGCCTTGGTTATCCAAGAATCAACAGCAGTTGTAAATCGTGTTCAATCATTGAAACAATCAATTGAAAAAGTATTGGGTTCAGATAATGTTGTTGTAGACTTACAACAAATGACTCAAGCAGAAGCTTTACCAATTTCATTTAGCGCTCCAACAGCTAAAGAGCAAGACTGGGATATCCATACCTTGCTAGGATGGAACCCTGACTATCAAGATCCTTCTACTTTCTTGGATCAGTTTGTCATTAAGGGAGGAAACACTCGCCTTTACCTTGGTATTGACCAAAACACTGATGCATCAGTAGTAAGCAAACTTGGTTTAGCTGACTATGGAAAATTACTTGATGACGCAAACAGCGAAAACCAAGATGTTCAAAAACGTTATGAAAAATACGCGGTAGCACAAGCTTGGTTGACTGACAATGCTTTGACAATTCCAGTAATGGCTTCTCCTAAAGAAACAGCCGTTTCATATGTTTCAAAAGTTCTACCATTTAGCTCTTCATATTCTGTAGCTGGCCTTAAAGGTGAAAATTCAGGATACTTGAAGTACACTGAAGTTGGTGAAAAAGCAATCACCAAAGAAGAGTATGAAAAAGCTCGTGAAAAATGGTTGAAAGAAAAGACTGAGTCAAACGAGAAAGCTCAAAAAGAATTGGCAAGTCATGTGAAGTAAATAATTTTCAATAGAACTTTCTCTCCATGAGGAGAAGGTTCTTTTGGGATTTTTAAAGGAAATGATATGAAAAAATATATTTTTATGCGTGTTTTGCGGTCATTGGTTTCGATTTTCTTAGTAACGACTTTGACCTACACGATTATCTATACAATGGTTCCTCGAAAATTGATTTTCAAACAGGATACCAACTATAACAAGATTGCGACAACGGCTGATAAACGTGATAACTATGAGAATACTGTTTATGAGCGTATGGGCTATATCGAGTACTACGATACCAAAGAGTTGCAAGAAAAAGCTAGCCAGATGGATGCTTCTGTAACAGTTGAAGCCAATGACACCAACAAGGCTATCTATGAAAAATATATCAAACAAATCGGTCATGGTTGGACCCTGGGAGAATTTACTGAAAGTGGCCAATTCTACGCTACGCGTGAAATCCCGATTTTTGAACGTGTTTTTCACTTCTATGCTAACTTGATTGACATTGATCATACAAATAAAATTCAAGACCCTGAAAATCCAGACTTGAAACGTTATCTTCGTTTCGAAAACGATCCAGCGATCGGATGGTCATTGGTTGGTTCAGGAACTAAACATAAATATCTCTTGTACTTCAACAGTCAGTTCCCATTTGTGCATCAAAACTTTGTGAACATTAATTTAGGTGACTCTTATCCAACCTATGCTAATAGCCCTGTTTTACAGGTTATTACTCAAGGACAAGGGCAAACAAAAACATCTCAAGTTCAGTTCCCAACAGGTAAGAAAACTTCTTCTGTAAATATTTACTCAAGAACCTACAAATCACCTAGTCAGGCTGACTCTCGTGAAGTAGCTAACTACGGAAAAGATGATCCGTATACGGCTACTGAAAGTAACTACCAATATCCTTCAATGATTGCCAGCTCTGCTGTTGTTGGATTGATCGGTTTGGTGATTTCTTATGCGATTGCTGTGCCACTTGGTTCAGCTATGGCTCGCTTCAAGAACACTTGGATTGATAGCTTCTCAACAGGGGCTTTGACCTTCTTGATGGCTCTTCCAACAATTGCCTTGGTTTACATCGTTCGTTTGGCTGGTTCTTCAATCGGTTTGCCAGATTCATTCCCTATCTTGGGTGCTGGAGATTGGCGTTCGTATGTTTTACCAGCAGTTATCCTTGGTTTGTTGGGTGCTCCTGGTACAGCTATTTGGATTCGTCGTTACATGATTGACTTGCAATCACAGGACTTTGTTCGTTTTGCTCGTGCAAAAGGTTTGTCTGAAAAAGAAATTTCAAACAAACACATCTTTAAAAATGCCATGGTTCCACTGGTTTCAGGAATTCCTGGTGCCGTTATCGGGGTTATCGGTGGTGCAACCCTTACTGAAACAGTCTTCGCCTTCCCAGGTATGGGTAAAATGTTGATTGACTCTGTAAAAGCATCTAATAACTCTATGGTCGTTGGTCTTGTCTTCATCTTTACATGTATTTCTATCTTCTCACTTCTTTTGGGAGATATTTGGATGACGATTATTGACCCACGTATTAAATTGACTGAGAAAGGAGGCAAATAATGTCTACAATCGATAAAGAAAAATTTCAGTTTGTAAAACGTGACGATTTTGCCTCTGAAACTATTGATGCGCCAGCATATTCTTACTGGAAATCAGTGTTTAGACAATTTATGAAGAAAAAATCAACTGTAGTCATGTTGGGAATCTTGGTAGCTATCATTTTGATGAGTTTCATCTACCCAATGTTTTCTAAGTTTGATTTCAATGATGTCAGCAAGGTAAATGACTTTAGTGCTCGTTATATCAAGCCAAATGCTGAGCATTGGTTCGGTACTGACAGTAACGGTAAATCTCTCTTTGACGGTGTCTGGTTCGGAGCTCGTAACTCTATCCTCATTTCTGTGATTGCGACAGTGATTAACTTGGTTATCGGTGTCTTTGTCGGTGGTATTTGGGGAATTTCAAAATCAGTTGACCGTGTGATGATGGAAGTTTATAACGTCATCTCAAACATCCCATCTCTTTTGATTGTCATTGTCTTGACTTACTCAATCGGAGCTGGATTCTGGAATCTGATTTTTGCCATGAGTGTAACAACATGGATTGGGATTGCCTTCATGATTCGTGTGCAAATCTTGCGTTATCGTGATTTGGAATACAACTTGGCGTCACGTACTTTGGGAACACCAACCTTGAAGATTGTTGCCAAAAATATCATGCCACAATTGGTATCTGTTATTGTGACAACCATGACTCAAATGCTTCCAAGCTTTATCTCATACGAAGCCTTCTTGTCTTTCTTCGGTCTTGGATTACCGATTACAGTGCCAAGTTTGGGTCGTTTGATTTCGGATTATTCACAAAACGTAACAACTAATGCTTACTTGTTCTGGATTCCATTGACAACTCTTGTCTTGGTATCCTTATCCCTTTTCGTAGTTGGTCAAAACTTAGCGGATGCTAGTGATCCACGTACACATAGATAGGAGTAGAAATGACAAAAGAAAAAAATGTAATTTTGACTGCTCGCGATATTGTCGTGGAATTTGACGTTCGTGACAAAGTATTGACAGCCATTCGTGGCGTTTCCCTTGAACTAGTTGAAGGAGAAGTATTAGCCCTTGTAGGTGAGTCAGGATCAGGAAAATCTGTTTTGACAAAGACTTTCACAGGTATGCTCGAAGAAAATGGTCGCATTGCCCAAGGTAGTATTGACTACCGTGGTCAAGATTTGACAGCTCTATCTTCTCACAAGGATTGGGAACAAATTCGTGGTGCTAAGATTGCGACTATCTTCCAAGATCCAATGACTAGTTTGGACCCAATTAAAACAATTGGTAGTCAGATTACAGAAGTTATTGTAAAACACCAAGGAAAAACAGCTAAAGAAGCGAAAGAATTGGCCATTGACTACATGAATAAGGTTGGGATTCCAGATGCAGATAGACGTTTTGATGAATACCCATTCCAATATTCTGGAGGAATGCGTCAACGTATCGTTATTGCCATTGCCCTTGCTTGCCGACCTGATGTCTTGATTTGTGATGAACCAACTACTGCCTTGGATGTAACTATTCAAGCTCAGATTATTGATTTGCTGAAATCTTTACAAAATGAGTACCATTTCACAACAATCTTTATCACCCACGACCTTGGTGTGGTGGCAAGTATTGCGGATAAGGTAGCGGTTATGTATGCTGGAGAAATCGTTGAGTATGGAACTGTTGAGGAAGTCTTCTATGACCCTCGCCATCCATATACATGGAGTCTCTTGTCTAGCTTGCCTCAGCTTGCTGATGATAAAGGGGATCTTTACTCAATCCCAGGAACACCTCCGTCACTTTATACTGACCTGAAAGGGGATGCCTTTGCCTTGCGTTCTGACTATGCAATGCAGATTGACTTCGAACAAAAAGCTCCTCAATTCTCAGTATCAGAGACACATTGGGCTAAAACTTGGCTACTTCATGAGGATGCTCCAAAAGTAGAAAAACCAGCTGTGATTGCAAATCTCCATGATAAGATCCGTGAAAAAATGGGATTTGCCCATCTGGCTGACTAGGAGGAAGGAAATGTCTGAAAAATTAGTAGAAATCAAAGATTTAGAAATTTCCTTCGGTGAAGGAAGTAAGAAGTTTGTCGCGGTTAAAAATGCTAACTTCTTTATCAACAAGGGGGAAACTTTCTCGCTTGTAGGTGAGTCAGGTAGTGGGAAAACAACTATTGGTCGTGCCATAATCGGTCTAAATGATACAAGTAATGGTGATATCATTTTTGATGGTCAAAAGATTAATGGTAAGAAATCGCGTGAACAAGCTGCAGAATTGATTCGTCGTATCCAGATGATTTTCCAAGACCCTGCCGCAAGTTTGAATGAACGTGCGACTGTTGATTATATTATTTCTGAAGGTCTTTACAATCATCATCTGTTCAAGGATGAAGAAGAGCGTAAAGAGAAAGTTCAAAATATTATCCGTGAAGTAGGTCTTCTTGCTGAGCACTTGACTCGTTACCCTCATGAATTCTCAGGTGGTCAACGTCAACGTATCGGTATTGCCCGTGCCTTGGTCATGCAACCAGACTTTGTTATTGCGGATGAGCCCATTTCAGCCTTGGACGTTTCTGTTCGTGCCCAAGTCTTGAACTTGCTCAAAAAATTCCAAAAAGAACTTGGTTTGACCTATCTCTTTATCGCCCATGACTTGTCTGTCGTTCGTTTTATTTCAGATCGTATCGCAGTTATTTACAAGGGTGTTATTGTAGAGGTTGCAGAAACAGAAGAATTGTTTAACAATCCAATTCACCCATATACTCAAGCCTTGCTTTCAGCGGTACCAATTCCAGATCCAATCTTGGAACGTAAGAAGGTCTTGAAGGTTTACGACCCAAGTCAACACGACTATGAGACTGATAAACCATCCATGGTTGAAATCCGTCCAGGTCACTATGTTTGGGCTAACCAAGCCGAATTGGCACGTTATCAACAAGGATTAAACTAATAATGGTTTTATAATTTCCATGTCAACTTTTATGGAAATTATAAACCTTTTTTGTTGGACTGATTTGAAAAAACTTTGAAAGTAGCTTGAAAGAATTTTCGAAAGAAATAGAATTCTTAGAAAATCATTGAATTATAGTGAGATGAAATAAAATCTGAACAACTTTATTAGGAAAGTCAAATTCATTTCTAGAAAAGTTTTAGAAGTCACGGCGTATTACTCTAGCTTCAATCTACTATAGTCTAATACTCTTCGAAAATCTCTTCAAACCACGTCAGCTCTATCTGTCACCTCAAAACAGTGTTTTGAGCAACCTGAGGTTAGCTTCCTAGTTTGCTTTTTGATTTTCATTGAGTCTAATATCTACAATGTAAAAAACTCTAGCTATCAGTTCATTGATAGTTAGAGTTTTTTCTATTCATATGATTTAAGGAGATTAAATAAGGCTTCTACTTCTGATGACGGTGTAGCTGATTTAAGGTAGGCGTAATAAACTGTAAAAGTTATCTTATCCTTCGGTATAAGCGGAATTTTTATTAAATCATCATCTTCCTCAGAAAGTGCGATATCAGCTAGTAAACTAAGGCCAATCCCTTTCTTTAAAAGTTCTTTAAGGATGGCAATGTCATCAGTCTTAAAGAATATTTCTGCCTTGTTTTGATACTTTTGATTAAGCGTTTCAAAAGCTTTCAGGTGAACAAAGTGTTCGTCTAAGAGTATAAAGGATTGATCTACTAATTCTTCAAAAGTGAGGGAAGGAGCAGTAGCAAAAGGATGGTTCTTAGATAAAACGACATACAGTTCTTTATGAAAGAGTTCATGTGTCTCTATTGAAGGATGATTGAGTGGTTCAATCAAACCGAGTAGGCTTGCATCAAGGTCTCCCTTGAGGAGAAGATTTAATAACTCTACGGAGCCATCGCGGATAGGGCGTACCTTTTTTAAAAAATCGAATTTATCTTTTTCGTTTAAGGCAGCAAAGAGATACTGAATGATAATAGGAGGGAATCCTACAGTAGAGTATTGTGCCAAGGAGCGATTAATTTCTTTGCGAGTAGAAATGACCTCAGGTAAAATCAGTTCTGTATGCTTTAGAAGGATTTGTCCTTGAGGAGTTAGCTTGAAGGAACGATGCGAGGGGTCATGGTGAATCAATTTGCAGTTAAAGGATTCCTCTAAGCGCTTGATAGCATAAGAAATAGATGGTTGGCTGACTTTATGTTGTTTTGCTACTTCCGTATAGGATTGAAGCTGGCAGAGGTCATAAAAATATTGTAGATCTTTTAAATTCATATGGGCTCACTTTCATTAGTTGGAGAAGGAAAATAAGTGGAAAACAGCAGATAAATAATTTTTATCCGTATCCTACAATTTGACTATACGAGTATTCACCAGTTAAAATGTAAGTGAGTCAGGGATCTCAAAGATTATCTAAGATACTCTCAAAAATGACCAACATCTTTTCTCGTTTATCAATAGGGAGCTGTTTAATCTTCATGTTGATTCTTTTGAGTGAAAGATTGTCACTCTTATCAGAGGTTGATTCAAGGCTATCAAAATTGAAAAATTCCTCTGGGGTCATTTCTAGGGCGTCAATCACTTTTTCAAGACTGTGAATGGTCAGATTCACATTTTGGTTTTCAAGTTGATTGATATATTTAAGCCCGAGTCCTGCTTGTTCCGAAAGTTCTTCCTGGCTCATTTTATTCTGTGTTCGAAAATATTTCACTTTTTGGGAAATATATTGTTGTAAATAGTTTTTAGTTGTCATATAAATAGAATACAAGTTTTATATGACAAAAAAACACCTTAAAAAATAGAAAGTATTATATAACACACTTATAGGATATTTATTTTAATTAGGATTGTCAATTTGTATGATTGGTTTATTTTACTCGAAACTTTTAGTAAAGAGTGATCATCGAGAGTTTGATGAGTTCAGAAATTTATAAAATATAACAACTTAAAGTATTATCAATAATAGTGTTTTAAGTATAAAAGAGCCTATTAGAAATTGTTCTCGTAGACTCATTATAACATATGCGTATACAATTGTATTATTTAAACAACAACGTTTTACAAACAATTCGTTCCATGTGGTACAATATAAGTAAAAAGGAGGTTGCACTATGACTGCACATGATATTTTAAACAATCCTTTCCTCAATAAAGGTACTGCCTTTACCTTAGAGGAGCGAAAGGAACTAGGCCTTATCGGTTTACTGCCACCGTATGTTCAAACGATTGAAGAACAAGCGGCGCAAACTTATGCACAAATGCAAACAAAAGCCAATGATTTGGAAAAACGTCTTTTCCTAATGGAAATTTTTAATACCAACAGGACTCTTTTCTATTACCTCTTTTCTCAACATTTGGAAGAATTCAATCCAATTGTATACGATCCAACCATTGCAGATACCATTGAAGGCTATAGTGATCTCTTTGTAGATCCCCAATATGCGGGATATCTTGATATTAATCATCCTGAAAATATTGAAGCTACTTTGAAAAATGCTGCTGGAGATCGCGAGATTCGTCTCATTGTTGTAACAGATGCAGAAGGAATCCTTGGAATCGGTGACTGGGGAACAAATGGTGTCGATATTTCTGTTGGGAAATTGATGGTCTACACGGGTGCTGCTGGAATCGATCCTTCTATGGTCCTTCCTTTAGTCATTGATGCAGGGACTAACCGTGAAGAACTTCGTAACAATCCTAATTACTTAGGAAATCGTCACGAACGGATCCGCGGAGATCGTTACTACGACTTCATTGACCAATTTGTTCAAACAGCAGAACGTCTCTTTCCTAAACTCTACCTTCACTGGGAAGACTTCGGCCGCTTGAATGCTGCCAATATTCTTGAAAAATACCGGAAACAAATTCCGACCTTTAATGATGATATTCAAGGTACAGGAATCGTTACCTTGGGTGGTATCTTTGGTTCGCTGGATATTAGTGGTGAAAAATTAACAGATCAAGTTTATCTCTGCTATGGTGGTGGTACTGCGGGTGCAGGAATTGCCTCTCGTGTTCTTCGTGAAATGGTAAGTGAAGGTCTTTCTGAAGAAGAAGCTTATAAACGTTTCTTTATGGTTGATAAACAAGGTCTTCTCTTTGATGACATGGATGACTTGACACCAGAGCAAAAACCATTTGCTAAGAAACGTGCTGACTTTAGTAACGCAGAGAAGTTGACTGACCTGCTTGAAGTAGTGAAGACTGTGAAGCCAACCATTCTTGTAGGAACTTCAACTCAGCCTAATACCTTCACTAAAGAAATAGTAGAAGCTATGTGTGAAAACACAGAACGTCCGATGATTTTCCCTTTGTCAAATCCAACCAAATTAGCAGAAGCTAGTGCCAAAGATTTGATTGAATGGTCAGATGGCAAAGCTTTTGTCGCAACAGGAATTCCTGCTGATACGGTTTCTTATAAAGGTGTAGACTATGTGATTGGTCAAGCAAATAATGCCTTGATTTACCCAGGTCTTGGTCTAGGTATGCTGGCTTCTGAAGCAAGTCTTTTGACTGATGAAATGATTGGAGCAGCGGCTCATTCATTGAGTGGTATTGTCAATCCAGGCCAACCAGGAGCTCCTGTCTTGCCACCATTCAAGTATGTAGCAGATGTTTCTATTAAAGTAGCAGAAGCAGTCGCTAAAAAAGCACAAGAGCAAGGTCTTGCACGCGCTAAGGAAACAGATATGGCCAAAGCAGTTCGTGATTTGAAGTGGTATCCAGAGTATAAATAATTCATTTCTGTTGCCTATCCTCGGGATACTTAGCTTATTTTGGATATGTTAGAAATCTACAGAGTTGATAACCGAAAAGTAAAGAGATTGTCGTATTGACTATTGGTTTTAAACAGTATAAAATAACTGCCGATTTTTTGTCCGACTGCCAGGAGTCGGTTTAATATTATACTAAAATCAAAACGCATTATATAATAGTGATATGAAATCAAACAAAGAAGAAATACAAGCCATCAAAACACTTTTAAAAGACTCTAGTACAGCTAAATATCATAAACGCCTTCAAAGCGTTCTATTTTGTCTAATGGGCAAATCTTTGAAATTATCCTAAAAGAATTGAAAGAATTATGAAAGAATTTTCAAAAAATTTTAAAATATTCTGAAATATTCTTGACAGCTAATGAAAAAGGTGGTAAGATAGGAAACATCAAAAAAGAAAGCAGAAAAAGAAATGAATAAGAGACAAGCTGTAACGATGAATCAAAACTTTTACTTTAGCTACTTTAGATAGTGTTTGTAGACATGTCACCATGGATGCAAACAGTTCAAGCAATTTGTTTGTATCTATGTGGCTAAGATTTTTGATTGTGGTCCATATAGATGAATATCTAAATGGGCTAGCTAAGTTATAACTTGTTAGATTATTTCAAGCATCCGTTTAGATAGTATCTAGGCGGTTTTTTGTTTTATACTCTTCGAAAATCTCTTCAAACCACGTCAACGTCGCCTTGCCGTACTCAAGTACAGCCTGCGGCTAGTTTCCTAGTTTGCTCTTTGATTTTCATTGAGTATTATCTTTTCTGAGAAGGAGTTTCATTATGAAAGTTGTTCGAAAATTACTAGCACCCCTCTTGGTAGTGGGGATTCTCTTGACCTCTCTGATCAGTTTGCATCAGTTGAAGGCAGATAAGAAAAAAGATGTATTTCGTATCGGTATTTCACAATTTATTACCCACCAGTCCTTAGACGCTACTAGAGAAGGGTTTGTGGATGAGCTGGCCAAGCAAGGCTATATTGAAGGGGAAAATATCGAGATTGATTTGCAAAATGCACAAGGAGAACAAAGAAATCTAAAAACGATTTCTCAGCAACTAGCAGAATCTAGTGATGTCGTTCTAGCTATCGCAACGCCTTCTGCTCAGAGCTTGGCTAATACAACACAAACGACGCCTGTTATCTTTTCAGCGGTAACAGATCCTGTCAGTGCCAAGTTGGTTGAGTCAAGAGAACATCCTGGGGGCAATGTAACTGGGACAAGTGACCAGTCATCAGATGCCATTTTAACTCAAATAAATTTGATAAAGAAAGTGTTGCCAAAAGCTAAAACAATTGGAATTCTTTATACTCAGAGCGAGCCAAACTCAGTTGTCCAAAAGGATGAAGCTAAGCACCTTCTGGAAGAAAAAGGCTTTACCGTTGTTGAAAAAACAATCTTGGACAGTAACAACGTCAAGGCTGCAGCAGAAAGCTTGATGGCAGAGGTAGATATGGTTTTTGTACCAACGGATAATATCATTTCATCAACCATGGAAACAGTCAAGCAGGTTTCTATTAAACACAAGGTACCAGTATTTGGTGGCTCAACAGAAATGGTTGCGGTTGGTGGCTTGTATAACTACGGAACCAATTATGAAGAATTGGGACGTCAGACAGCACGCATGTTGGTTCGTGTTTTAAAAGGTGAGAAGCCAGAAAATATAGCAGTTGAGTTGCCTGAAAAACTGGAATTGCATACCAATAAAGAAATGGCAGATGCACTAGGGATTGATATTAGTAAGTTAGAAAGCAAGGAATAGGGAGGTTTAAGATGAGTTTTGTATTATCTAGTTTATCAGAAGGTTTGTTGTGGTCGATTATGGCGATTGGGGTCTACTTGACTTTCCGTATTTTGGATATTGCGGATATGACTGCTGAAGGAGCCTTTCCTTTGGGGGCAGCTGTCGTCGTATCTCAGATACAGGCAGGGACAAATCCTTGGATTGCGACCTTACTTGCTTTGCTGGCAGGTATGGTAGCAGGTCTTGTATCAGGAATGCTCCACACCAAGATGAAAATCCCAGCTCTCTTGACAGGGATTGTGACCTTGACAGGGCTTTATTCCATCAATATTAAAATCATGGGAAGTGTGCCCAATCTTTCCTTGGGAGATTCTTCAACTGTCTTTAAACAGTTGGCGAGCTTGGGACTGACAAATGAAGAAGCTGTTTTCTCACTCAGCTTGGCCTGTCTCTTACTTGTTTGTTTGGTCTTGACTCTTTTGATGAAAACAGAGATTGGCTTGGTCTTGCGTTCGACTGGGGACAATATTCCGATGAGTGAGGCCAATGGGGTCAATGTAGACACCATGAAGATTGTTGGTTACATGATTTCAAACGGCTTGATTGCCCTATGTGGTTCCTTGTTTGCCCAAAATGATGGATTTTCAGATGTGACTTCTGGGACAGGAACCATTGTTGTTGGTTTGAGTGCAGTTATTATTGCGGAAGTCTTGATTCACGACTTGACCATTGGAGGTCGCTTGTTATCCATCGGAATCGGTGCTATTGTTTACCGTTTGATTATTTTAAATATCTATGAAATTCCAAATCTAGATCAAAACCTGGTTCGTCTCTTTAATGCAATCTTGCTCGCCTTAGTTTTATTTGCGCCAGAATTGCAAAAGAGATTAAAGATTCGTGGTCTGAAATTGAGAAATGAATAGGAGGAGAAAGTTATGGCAAGTTTGTTAACACTTGAAAATATTCACAAAACATTTGAAGCAGGGACAGTCAATGAGAACCATGTCCTCAAAGGATTAGATTTAGAGGTTGAAGAGGGAGATTTTATCTCTGTGATTGGTGGAAATGGAGCAGGGAAATCCACTTTGATGAATATCTTGGCTGGCAATCTATCGGTGGACGAAGGGGACCTTTTATTGGCAGGCAAATCCATTAAAAATCTGAGTGTAAGAAAGAGAGCCAAGGATATTGCCCGTGTTTTTCAAGATCCTAAGATGGGAACAGCTTCTCGTTTGACGATTGAGGAGAATATGGCTATTGCCTTGAGACGTGGACAAAAGAGAGGACTTGGCTGGGGCGTGAAGGAGAAGGACAGAATCCAGTTCCAAGAGGCCTTGAAGGAGTTGAATATTGGCCTTGAAAACCGCTTAAAAGTAGATACTCAATATCTCTCAGGAGGACAAAGACAGGCCTTGACCCTAGTCATGGCAGCTCTGGTGAAACCCAAACTTTTGCTTTTGGATGAACATACTGCGGCACTTGACCCGAAAACGAGTCAAATGGTGATGGATTTGACGCAAAAGATTGTGGAACACCATCAGTTGACTACTTTGATGATTACCCATGATATGAACCATGCGATTGAGTACGGAAATCGTCTCATTATGCTCTATCAAGGCAAGATAGTGGTGGATGTCAAGGGAGAGGAGAAAAAGCATCTGACAGTTGAAGACCTCATGCATCTCTTCCAGAAAAATAGTGGCCAAAGTCTAGTCAGTGATGAATTGGTTTTGGGATAAAGAAAAAGGCTGAGATCTGGTGTCTCAGTCTTTTATTAGTACAAATGGATAGGTAGAAATATGAAATTGATACTCTTCTAAAATCTCTTCAAACCACGTCAGCTCTATCTGCAACCTGCGACTAGTTTCCTAGTTTGCTCTTTGATTTTCATTGAGAATAAACGTAGCAAGGAGCCCTCTTTTGCAGAAAAGCAGGGTTCTTTTTGCTGTCTATTCCATCCTTGAAAGCGTAAAACAAACTAGTCAGGGTGGCTAGTTTGTGGTATAATGAAAGAGACTCAAAAAGAAACAGGAGAAAAATGATGGATTTACTATTAGCAATTGTATTGATTGTGTTAGCTTTTCTAGGAGGAGCTCTTGGAGGAATGTACTTGGTTCGTAAGCAAATTGAAAAAGAATTCGCTGACAACCCACGTTTGAATGCTGAAGCAGTTCGTACTCTTTTGAGTGCAAATGGTCAAAAACCAAGCGAAGCTAAGGTACAACAAGTTTATCACCAAATCATCCGCCAACAAAAAGCAGCCCTTGCTAACAATAAAAAGAAAAAATAAATAAGGAAAAGTCTGGGATGAAAGTTCCAGACTTCTCACTATGTTGGCTAAGGGTTTAGGGATGAGGCTTTTTCCTTGCATTCTATTGATATTTGATTATGATTAAGAGAGATAGTTGTTGATTAGGCTGTCATTATTTAGTTCATAAGGAACGGTAATCATAATGAACTATCAATCAGAAAAAAGACTAGAAAGAAGACTGTATGGATAATCGACCAATTGGTTTTTTGGATTCGGGTGTCGGGGGCTTGACCGTTGTGCGCGAGCTCATGCGCCAGCTTCCCCATGAAGAAATCGTCTATATTGGAGATTCGGCACGGGCTCCTTACGGGCCCCGTCCTGCTGAGCAAATTCGTGAATATACTTGGCAGTTGGTCAACTTTCTCTTGACCAAGGATGTCAAAATGATTGTCATTGCTTGTAATACTGCGACTGCGGTCGTCTGGGAAGAAATTAAGGCTCAACTAGATATTCCTGTCCTAGGTGTTATTTTGCCAGGAGCTTCGGCAGCTATCAAGTCCAGTCAAGGTGGGAAAATCGGAGTGATTGGAACACCCATGACGGTCCAATCAGACATCTACCGCCAGAAAATCCATGATCTGGATCCGGACTTACAGGTGGAGAGTTTGGCCTGTCCTAAGTTTGCTCCCTTGGTGGAGTCTGGCGCCCTGTCAACCAGTGTCACAAAGAAAGTGGTCTATGAAACCCTGCGTCCCTTGGTTGGAAAGGTGGATAGCCTGATTTTGGGCTGTACCCATTATCCACTTCTAAGACCCATTATTCAAAATGTCATGGGGCCAAAGGTTCAGCTCATTGATAGTGGGGCAGAGTGCGTACGGGATATCTCAGTCTTACTTAATTATTTTGAAATCAATCGTGGTCGCGATGCTGGACCACTCCATCACCGTTTTTACACAACAGCTAGCAGCCAAAGTTTTGCACAAATTGGTGAAGAATGGCTGGAAAAAGAGATTCATGTGGAGCATGTAGAATTATGACAAATAAAATTTATGAATACAAGGATGACCAGGACTGGTATGTTGGAAACTATAGTATTTTTGGTGGTGTCCGAACTTTGACTGGTGATGACTTGGATTTTCCTCTGGTTGGATTGGCCAAAATCTTTCGAGACGAGGAACGAGGTTTCCCGATTTCAGTTACTGTTTTACGCTATGGTTCTCGCTACCGTTTATTGTCTTTTGTGGTAGATATACTAAACCAAGAAGCAGGCCGCAATCTAGAAGTCATCCAACGTCAGGGAGCTTTGCTTTTGGTTGAAAATGGCCAACTCTTGTATGTGGAATTGCCCAAAGAAGGGGTCAATGTTCATGATTTCTTTGAAACAAATAAGGTCAGAGAAACCTTGTTGATTGCGACTCGTAACGAGGGCAAGACCAAGGAATTTCGAGCTATCTTTGACAAGCTAGGCTACGATGTGGAAAATCTCAATGACTATCCTGACCTGCCTGAAGTAGCTGAAACAGGCATGACCTTCGAAGAAAATGCCCGTCTCAAGGCAGAAACTATTTCTCAATTAACAGGCAAGATGGTTCTGGCAGATGACTCTGGTCTCAAAGTCGATGTCCTTGGTGGCTTGCCAGGTGTCTGGTCAGCTCGTTTCGCAGGAGTGGGAGCTACTGACCGTGAAAACAATGCCAAACTCTTGCACGAATTGGCCATGGTCTTTGAACTCAAGGACCGCTCGGCTCAATTCCATACAACCCTAGTCGTAGCCAGTCCAAACAAGGAAAGCTTGGTTGTTGAAGCAGACTGGCCTGGCTACATTAACTTTGAACCTAAGGGTGAAAATGGCTTTGGTTACGATCCTCTCTTCCTTGTAGGAGAGACAGGTAAGTCATCAGCTGAATTAACCCTTGAAGAAAAAAATAGTCAATCTCACCGTGCCTTAGCCGTTAAGAAACTTTTGGAGGTATTTCCATCATGGCAAAGCAAACCATCATTGTAATGAGCGATTCCCATGGCGATAGCTTGATTGTGGAAGAAATCCGTGATCGCTATGTGGGCAAAGTTGATGCCGTTTTTCATAACGGCGATTCTGAACTGCGTCCGGATTCTCCACTTTGGGAGGGCATCCGCGTTGTTAAAGGGAATATGGACTTTTACGCCGGCTACCCAGAACGTTTGGTGACTGAGCTTGGTTCGACCAAGATTATCCAAACCCATGGTCACTTGTTTGACATCAATTTCAACTTTCAAAAGTTGGACTACTGGGCTCAGGAAGAAGAGGCCGATATCTGCCTCTATGGTCACTTGCATGTGCCAAATGCTTGGATGGAAGGCAAGACTCTCTTTCTAAATCCAGGTTCCATCAGTCAACCACGTGGGACCATCAGAGAATGTCTCTATGCTCGTGTGGAGATTGATGACAGTTATTTCAAAGTGGACTTTTTGACACGAGAGCATGAGGTGTATCCGGGCTTGTCCAAGGAGTTTAGCCGATGATTGCCAAGGAGTTTGAGACTTTCTTGTTGGGGCAAGAGGAAACTTTTTTGACCCCTGCTGAAAATCTAGCTGTGTTGATTGATACCCACAATGCGGATCACGCGACCCTCTTGCTCAGTCAGATGACCTATACCCGTGTTCCTGTTGTGACAGATGAAAAACAGTTTGTTGGGACGATTGGGCTCAGAGATATTATGGCTTATCAGATGGAGCATGACTTGAGTCAAGAAATCATGGCAGATACGGATATCGTTCATATGACGAGAACGGACGTAGCGGTTGTTTCGCCTGATTTTACCATTACGGAGGTCTTGCACAAGCTGGTAGATGAGTCCTTCTTGCCGGTTGTGGATGCGTCAGGTATTTTCCAAGGGATTATCACGCGCAAGTCTATCCTCAAGGCAGTGAATGCCCTCTTGCATGACTTTAGTAAGGAATATGAGATTCGATGCAAATGAGAGACAGGATTTCAGCCTTTTTAGAAGAAAAGCAGGGCTTATCTGCTAATTCCAAGCAGTCCTATAAGTATGATCTGGAGCAATTTTTAGACATTGTAGGCGAGCGGATTTCGGAGACCAGTCTCAAGATTTACCAAGCCCAGCTAGTCAATCTAAAAATCAGCGCTCAAAAGCGAAAACTTTCGGCCTGTAACCAATTTCTCTACTTTCTCTACCAAAAAGGAGAAGTGGACAGTTTTTACCGTCTGGAATTAGCTAAACAAGCTGAGAAGAAGACCGAAAAGTCAGAACTGTTAGACCTAGACTCTTTTTGGCAGGGAAGTGACGTTCCAGATGGGCGCTTGCTAGCGCTCTTAATCCTAGAAATGGGGCTCTTGCCCAGTGAGATTTTAGCCCTCAAGGTTGCGGATATCAATCTGGATTTTCAGGTGCTGCGAATCAAAAAAGCTTCCCAACAGAGGATTGTCACCATTCCTACAACCTTGCTTTCAGAGTTGGAACCCTTGATGGGCCAGACCTACCTCTTTGAAAGGGGAGGGAAAGCCTATTCTCGTCAGTGGGCCTTTCGTCAGTTAGAGTCCTTTGTTAAGGAGCAGGGTTTCCCAGCCTTATCAGCCCAAGCCCTACGGGAACAGTTCATTCTAAGACAGATAGAAAAGAAGGTCGATTTGTACGAAATTGCAAAAAAATTAGGATTAAAAACAGTCCTGACCTTAGAAAAATATAGATAATGGATATTAAATTAAAAGATTTTGAAGGGCCCCTGGACTTGCTCTTGCATCTGGTTTCTAAGTATCAGATGGATATCTACGATGTGCCCATTACGGAAGTCATCGAACAGTATCTAGCTTATGTCTCAACCCTGCAGGCCATGCGTCTGGAAGTGACGGGTGAGTACATGGTTATGGCCAGTCAGCTGATGCTGATCAAGAGCCGCAAGCTTCTTCCGAAGGTGGCAGAAGTGACAGACTTGGAGGATGACCTAGAGCAGGATCTTCTCTCTCAAATCGAAGAATACCGCAAGTTCAAGCTCTTGGGAGAGCACTTGGAAGCCAAGCACCAAGAACGGGCTCAGCACTATTCCAAAGCGCCGACAGAGTTGATTTACGAAGATGCGGAGCTTGTGCATGACAAGACGACCATTGACCTCTTTTTGGCTTTTTCAAATATCCTAGCCAAGAAAAAAGAGGAGTTTGCACAGAATCACACGACTATCTTGCGGGATGAGTATAAGATTGAGGACATGATGGTTATCGTAAAAGAGTCCTTGACTGGACGAGATCAATTGCGCTTGCAGGATTTGTTTAAGGAAGCCCAGAATCTCCAAGAGGTCATCACCCTCTTTTTGGCAACCCTAGAGTTAATCAAAACCCAGGAGCTGATTCTTGTGCAAGAGGAAAGTTTCGGAGATATTTATCTCATGGAAAAGAAGGAAGAAAGTCAAGTGGCCCAAAGCTAGACTTGATAGAGAGGAAAGATGAGTACTTTAGCAAAAATAGAAGCGCTCTTGTTTGTAGCGGGTGAAGATGGGATTAGAGTCCGCCAGTTAGCTGAACTCCTCTCTCTGCCACCGACAGGCATCCAACAGAGTTTAGAAAAATTAGCCCATAAGTATGAAAAGGACCCAGATTCCAGTTTGGCTCTGATTGAGACAGGGGGCGCTTATAGATTGGTGACCAAGCCTCAGTTTTCAGAGATTTTGAAGGAATACTCTAAGGCACCTATCAACCAGAGTTTATCTCGGGCTGCCCTTGAGACCTTGTCCATCATTGCCTACAAACAGCCCATCACACGGATAGAAATTGATGCTATCCGTGGAGTCAACTCGAGTGGGGCCTTGGCAAAGTTGCAGGCTTTTGACCTAATCAAAGAAGACGGGAAAAAAGAAGTGTTGGGGCGCCCCAACCTCTATGTGACTACAGATTATTTCCTAGATTACATGGGGATTAACCATTTGGAAGAATTACCAGTGATTGATGAGCTTGAGATTCAAGCCCAAGAAAGCCAATTATTTGGTGAAAGGATAGAAGAAGATGAGAATCAATAAGTATATTGCCCACGCAGGTGTGGCCAGTAGGAGAAAAGCAGAAGAGTTGATCAAGCAAGGCTTGGTGACGGTTAACGGCCAAGTGGTACGTGAACTAGCAACCACTATCAAGTCAGGCGACAAGGTCGAAGTTGAAGGTCAACCTATCTACAACGAAGAAAAGGTCTACTATCTGCTTAACAAACCACGCGGTGTCATTTCCAGTGTGACAGATGACAAGGGCCGCAAGACGGTTGTCGACCTCTTGCCCAAGGTGAAAGAGCGCATCTACCCTGTAGGTCGTTTGGACTGGGATACATCAGGAGTCTTGATTTTGACCAATGATGGGGATTTTACGGATGAAATGATTCACCCTCGTAATGAGATTGACAAGGTCTATGTCGCGCGTGTTAAAGGTGTGGCCAATAAGGATAATCTCCGCCCCTTGACCCGTGGACTTGAGATTGATGGCAAGAAAACCAAGCCAGCTGTCTATGAGATTCTCAAAGTGGATCCAGTCAAAAACCGCTCAGTGGTGCAGTTGACCATCCATGAAGGGCGTAACCATCAGGTTAAAAAGATGTTTGAAGCTGTCGGTCTTCAAGTGGATAAGTTGTCACGGACTCGTTTTGGACATCTAGACTTGACAGGACTCCGTCCAGGAGAATCCCGTCGTCTTAATAAAAAAGAAATCAGCCAACTACACACCATGGCTGTAACCAAGAAATAATGAAACGAATTTTAATAGCGCCTGTGCGCTTTTACCAACGGTTTATCTCACCAGCCTTTCCACCCTCTTGTCGCTTTGAGCCTACCTGCTCAAACTATATGATTCAGGCTATTGAAAAACATGGCTTCAAGGGTGTCTTGATGGGCTTGGCACGGATTTTACGTTGCCATCCCTGGTCGAAAACAGGCAAGGACCTCGTCCCAGACCACTTTTCTTTAAAGAGAAATGCAAAATAATACTCAATGAAAATCAGAGAGCAAACTAGGAAACTAGCCGCAGGTTGCTCAAAACAGTGTTTTGAGGTTGTGGATAGAACTGACGAAGTCAGTAACCATACCTACGGAAAGGCGACGTTGACGTGCTTTGAAGAGATTTTCGAAGAGTATAAATTGGATTCTAATATATAAAACACAGATAGATGATACTTGGTATTTATCAAGTGCCATCTATCTGTGTTTTTATTCATGATTGATGTTTCTGCTATTTATTCCAAAATGTTTTTGCCTTCTTTAACACGCCAATGATAATCCGATAAAATAATATCTTCAAGGGAGTAGCTAGCCTTCCAATCAAGATATTGTTTAGCTTTTGATGCGTCTGCTAGGACGCTAGCTGGGTCACCAGCACGACGAGCAACAATCTCGTGTGGTATTTTTTGATTCAGTAATTCTTCAGCAGTTTTAAAGATTTCTTTGACGGTATAGCCTTTTTCAGTTCCTAAGTTAAAGATTTGAGAAGAACTGTCTTCTTGAAAGAGGTAATTCATTCCTTTAACATGAGCCTGTGCAAGGTCCAAGACATGAATGTAATCTCGAATACATGAACCATCACGTGTATCGTAGTCATCTCCAAATATTTTTAGGCTATCATTTTGTCCCAATGCGGTCTTGTTGATATTGGGAATGATATGAGTTGGATTTTTCACACGCAGACCGTTTGAAGCATCCATTTCAGCCCCAGCAACATTAAAGTAACGGAAAATAACATATTTCCAGTCGTAGCGATTGGCCATCCAGTAAATCATTCGTTCGCCCATCAATTTTGTTTCTGCATAAGGGTTGACAGGGTCGAGCAGGGTATCTTCAGTTGCAGGCTTGTCAATACAGTTATTACCATAGAGGGAAGCAGTCGAAGAGAACATGATTTTTTGAATGCCAACTTCAGATAAGACTTTGAGAACTTGGTTCATACCAGCAACATTGGCAGTGAAGTATTTGCTTGGATTTTCAATACTTTCGCTCACAACAATCTCACCCGCACAATGAAGAACAGCATCAATCTTGTTTTCTTCTAAGTAAGCTTTTAGGGCACTAGAATCATAAACATCTAGTTGCTTAAAGCTAGCACGACTATCCACAGCCGCTCGATTTCCTGTAGAGAGATTATCTAGAACATGTACCTGATAGCCAGCATTTAAAAGAGCTTTAACGGTATGGGAGCCAATGTAGCCAGCTCCACCTGTAACAAGAATTGTTTTGGTCATGATTTTTTCCTTTTCCTAGTTTTGTACTATTTTAAAGAAATAAGAAGGCAAAGTCAACTGTTTTCTGCAAATTTCATGAAAAAAACCGAACAGATATAGCATTGAATTGTTTTTTGTTTGGGAATTAATAGTTTGGTTGGTCTTGGAATAGTTCTTAGATTTCACCTCACATGCAAGAAAATACAATCTTTTTCTAAGATACAGTAAGACTAAGATACTAATTTAGAAATCCACCTTCCCGCTATCCTTCTCCTATAAAAAGTGGTAAAATGGATGAAAGAAAGAAGGAACTGAAATGACAACATTATTTTCAAAAATCAAAGAAGTAACAGAACTTGCTGCGATCTCAGGTCATGAAGCACCTGTCCGTACTTATCTTCGTGAAAAGTTGACACCGCACGTGGATGAAGTGGTGACAGATGGCTTGGGTGGTATTTTCGGAATTAAACATTCAGAAGCTGCAGATGCGCCGCGCGTCTTGGTCGCTTCTCACATGGATGAAGTTGGTTTTATGGTCAGCGAAATCAAGCCAGACGGTACTTTTCGTGTCGTAGAAATCGGTGGTTGGAATCCTATGGTGGTTAGTAGCCAGCGCTTTAAACTCTTTACTCGTGACGGTCGTGAAATTCCTGTGATTTCAGGCTCTGTTCCGCCACATTTGACTCGTGGTAAGGGCGGACCAACCATGCCTGCCATTGCAGATATCGTCTTTGATGGCGGTTTTGCGGATAAAGCTGAGGCAGAAAGCTTTGGCATCCGTCCTGGCGACACCATCGTACCAGATAGTTCTGCAATCTTGACAGCAAATGAAAAAAATATCATCTCAAAAGCTTGGGACAACCGCTATGGTGTGCTCATGGTGAGCGAGTTGGCGGAAGCTCTGTCAGGTCAAAAACTCGGCAATGAACTCTATCTTGGCTCTAATGTCCAAGAAGAAGTTGGTCTTCGTGGTGCTCATACTTCCACAACCAAGTTTGACCCAGAAGTTTTCCTAGCAGTTGACTGTTCACCAGCTGGTGATGTCTATGGCGGTCAAGGCAAGATTGGAGATGGAACCTTGATTCGTTTCTACGATCCAGGTCACTTGCTTCTCCCAGGAATGAAAGATTTCCTTTTGACAACGGCTGAAGAAGCTGGTATCAAGTACCAATACTACTGTGGAAAAGGCGGAACGGACGCTGGCGCAGCCCATCTGAAAAATGGAGGTGTTCCTTCTACAACTATCGGTGTCTGCGCTCGGTATATCCACTCTCACCAAACCCTCTATGCAATGGACGACTTCCTAGAAGCTCAAGCTTTCTTGCAAGCCTTGGTGAAAAAATTCGATCGTTCAACAGTTGACTTGATTAAAAATTATTAAACTTAAGGAGGTGGTAGGGATGGTAGAACCAAACCTAGAAAGCCTTGTAAAAGATCTTTACAATCATGCTCGACATGATTTGAGTGAAGATTTAGTTGCTGCTCTCCTAGAGACTGCTAAAAAACTGCCTACTACAAATGAGCAATTGCTGGCAGTTCGTCTCTCAGGCCTGGTCAATCGTGAATTGCTCCTAAATCCCAAACATCCGGCACCTGAGTTGCTCAACTTGGCTCGCTTTATCAAAAGAGAAGAAGCCAAGTATAGAGGAACTGCAGCTTCTGCGATTATGTATGGGGAGCTCTTTAAAATGCTTTGATTCCATTGTGAATCAAAGCATTTTTCTATATGGTAGAAGAGTAATTCTTGATTAGGAGAAGAAAAAGCCATCCTATTTAGGATAGCTTCTTGGTTTTTAGATTTGTTCAGCGATGACCTTTTCAGCCAGATTCATAGCGTGGTCAGATACACGAGTATAGTGGGAAATGATGTCGATAAAGTTGACCCCAGCTTGTGTTGAACACTCGCCCTTGTTGAGGCGTTTGATGTGGGTCTTTCTGAGAACACGTTCCATATTGTTGATTTCTTTATGGCGTTCAATCAGACTTTGAGCTTTTTCAATATCATTGTTTTCTACACTATCAAGGGCATCCTTGATAAAGCTAGTAGTTTTTTGATAGATATCAGCTAGTTCTTGCAAAGCAGCTTCAGAAAACTCAACATTTTTACGTTGAAGGTAGTCAGTCAGATTGATTAGGGCTTCTGCGTGGTCTCCAATCCGTTCCAAATCGCGGGATGAATCAAGAATGTTGGTGAGCACTTCACTTTCTTTCTGGCTAAGGGCTTCACTTGAAAGAGTAATAAGGTAACGAGTCAATTTTTCATCAATGGTATTGATGGCTTCTTCTGTCTTGTGTCCTTTTTCAGCAACCTTTTCATTAAGGT
>CAURTM010000018.1:0-24519 GCA_963527735.1 uncultured Streptococcus sp. | reverse complement strand
AGACACGGCTCTTGTTCTTCAATTCTTCTGTTTCAACAGCAACTTTCTTAGCATTGTCTGTTGCTTGACGAAGAATCTCGTTTGCCTTATATTTAGCTTCTTCCAACAAGCGTTGCGCATCTTGCTCTGCTTGGTGAACGATATTGTTTGAACGTTCATGTGCCGCTTGTTTCACTCGCTCAGCTGTGTCTTGGGCAATCAATACAGACTGGCTCAATGAATCTTTCATTTCGTCAAAGTAAGACAAACGCTCTTCTAAACTCTTAATACGCAAATCTTTATCATGATTCGCACGAACAAGATCTTCGTAATCACGAACCACAATATCTAAAAATTCATCGACTTCTTCTGGATCAAAACCTCTGAATCGAGTTCCAAAGGTTTTGTCCTTTATTTCTAATGATGTAATTGGCATTCTATTCCTCACTTACTTAATAATAACTGGACGGTTATTTTTTTCTTCTCTTTTTTTGTTTGTCCCTTATCTTGAAGCAATCTCAAGCGCCCAAATTTTCTCACACTAATCAAGTCTCCAACTTGAACAGTATAATCTGATTTGTCTACCACATGATAATTTACTTGGACAAGTTTCTTTTCAATCAACTGGTTTGCTTGATTCCTAGATAGTTTCAAAACATTTGATAAAAGAACATCTAATCTAAAACTAGACACACATAAATCCAGCTCTCGATACTGTTCTAGCTTATCTATTTTCTCGGTGAAAGGACGTTCCTCCAGCGAAACAGGTATACGGCCAATTTTCTTTAATCCATCTTGAAATAGAAGAAGAAACTGCTGATTAATCATAATCTGCGCTCGTTCTTCATCTACTAGGATATCTCCAAAAAGTTTCCGTTCAATTCCTAATTGATTGATGACTGTCCCTAAAATCTTAGCATGCGTTAAGTGTTCAAATTTATTGGAATACACAATTTCTTGGAGAGATATTTCAAAATCTGAAAACTCTGGCTGGAAATAATCTGGGTATAATAAAACTCGAACATACTCACTCGAGACGAATTCCCCACTACTGCTACAAGCAAGACCATAGGTTTTGGCCAAAATCTTTAATAGCTTCTCCTGATGAGGATTGATAAAAGGAGTTAAAAAAGGAGCATAGCTATCTTCTACCTTCTTTATCCATTCCATTCCCTTGTCAAGAAATGGACGATCTTCTATGGAGAAATGCTGGTAAATCCCTTTATTCATCCTATCATCGCCAGAAAACGGACTAGGTTTTCTCCTAAAAATCGAATCAAAACAATCGCAACCCAAACAGATAAATCAAGACCTGCTATCTGTAAAGGCAGACGTTGCAAAGGAGCAAGCACTGGTTTTACCAATGCTACAATCCAACGACCCAAACTTGATTCGTAGGCGCCTGGAAACCAAGACATGACAGCAAAGGCTACCAAAATCAGGGAGTAAATATCCACTGCATTATAAATCAGACGAATTAAAAAAATCATTATCGTACTCTATTTCGCTTCATATCAAAGCCAAACTCACCATTTTGTTCTTCATCTGGTAAACGAATATCTTCTACATTCACAATAACATTCACTGGTGTTAACAGATACATAGTAGATGCTACCTTTTTCAGATTTCCAGCTAAAACATGACAAGCTCCATCCAAATAGTCCAAACAACGACGGGCCTGTACCTCTGTCATATACTGAAAATCAATTAAAATACTTTCGTTTCCTGCCAATAAATCAACAATTTCTGTTGCATCTTCATATTTTCTAGGATAACGAACATCTATAATGACCTTATCAGTTGAACGCTGGCTCTGATTTGCCAATTCCTGTTGTCGTGCATGCAGTCTGGTAATATTGCTATCTTTTGCACCAGCAGACTGTGAAGGTTGATTCATTGGGAGAGCCGGTTCCTGTGAAGAATTTACTGGAGTAAACACGGGTTCATTTCCTTTTTCATAAGGAACCGTTGAATCCTCATCCTCCGTAAAATAATCTATAAATCTATCGAATCTATCTTTTAAAGACATGGTTCTCTCCTACTTAAAAAATGCTGTACCTATACGAACAAAGGTGGAACCGAATTGAATCGCTTCTTTATAATCACGACTCATTCCCATACTTAACTCGGTCATAGGCATATTTGGAATTTGTTTTCCTTGGATTTCTTTTTGTAAATCTTGGGTCGCCTTGAAAATTTCTTTCAACTGCTCACTACTAGCCTCAAAAGGTGCCATCGTCATTAAACCAACATATTCAATCTTATCTAGTTTGGCTAACTCTGGCAAGATTTCCAGCAGTTCCTCTCTCGAAAATCCGTGTTTACTTTCTTCTTTTGAAATATTTACTTGAAGGAAACACTTGATGACTCGGTCACTTCTTTTTTGTATTTCCTCTGCTAGCTTGACGGAATCCAAGGCATGGAAATAATCGACAAATTGTATGACATCTTTCACCTTACGTCTTTGCAAGGTACCAATCAAATGCCAAGTCACATCTCGATCTTTTAAAGCTTCATATTTTTCCAGAAACTTATCGACACGATTTTCACCAATATGATGAACACCTAGCGGAAGCAAGGCTTCCGCTGTCGGTACATCTACATACTTGGTAACTGCAATGACAGAGACTGAACCACTCTCTCGATGAGCATTCAGACTCGCCTCTGCGACTTCTCGAAAAACAAGTTCTGTATTTTTTTTTACATTCATTTACTTAACGATTTTTGAAAAATGGAGGTGTATCCAATTCATCTTCATCTTGTGATGTTGGGGCTTCAAAGCGTTCAACTGGAGAAACGACTGAATCTGTTGTACGAACAATCGATTCACGGCGAAGATCCCAATCACCAAAAGCAGATGCTTGAGTTGGTTCCAAACGACGTGGATTTTGTTTTGGCAATTCAGCTGTTTCTGCCATATCAAAATGACGATCAAAGCCATGTGAATGAGCTGGTTTTACTGTCTCACGGTAGTTAGTAGTCGGTCTAGCTTGTGGAGCCACAACCTTTTCTACGCGGTCTTGACGAACACCTGTTGCGACAACTGTTACACGAATTTCATCACGCATACTTTCATCAATTGAAGTACCGAGCCAGATGTTCACTCCTTGACCTGCTGCCTGGTTCACAATTTGTGAAGCCTCTTCAGCTTCAATCAAGGTTAAGTCGGGACCACCAGTTACGTTGACAATCACATCTTCTGCTCCATCAATTGTTGTTTCAAGAAGTGGAGAGTAAATTGCCTTACGCGCTGCTTCTACCACACGTTCTTCTCCACTACCGATACCAATACCCATAAGAGCATTCCCTTTATTTGCCATAACTGTTTTCACATCGGCAAAGTCAAGGTTAATCAATCCTGGATTGGTAATCAAATCGGTAATCCCTTGAACACCTTGACGAAGAACGTTATCTGCTTCGCTAAGAGCTTCAAGAAGTGGAGTTTTCTTATCAACAATTTCAAGCAAGTTGTTGTTTGAAATAATCAATAGAGTATCTACATGCTCACGAAGTTGGTTGATTCCTTCAACAGCAAATTGTCCACGCTTGCTTCCTTCAAAACCGAAAGGACGTGTCACAACACCAACTGTAAGAGCACCTAAATCTTTGGCGATACGAGCAATAACAGGAGCAGCTCCAGTTCCAGAGCCTCCTCCCATACCAGCAGTGATGAAAACCATATCTGCGCCACTGATAGCTTCCGTCAGTGTTTCTTCGCTTTCTTCAGCAGCCTTACGACCAACCTCAGGTTGACCTCCTGCACCCAAACCACGAGTCAATTTAGGTCCCAACTGAATAACAGTCTCAGCTTTTGTACTACTCAATGCTTGTACATCTGTGTTTGCTGCGATAAATTCTACGCCTGTAACACCTTCGTCGACCATACGGTTGATGGCATTGCCACCACCTCCACCGACACCAATTACTTTAATCACTGCACCTTGAGCAGCAGCTGTATCAAATGAAAATGTCATAATTTATTTTTCCTCTTTATTCGTCAAACATGCTTCCGATCAAGCCACGGAAACGATCTGCTAATTTCGGTTTATTTTGTGAAGCTTGTTGGAAATCCGCCATTGGTTCTGTAGGCGCCACCGGCTCTACTTCTGGAGCAGGAGCTGGTTGAACAGGCGTTGATTGTACAAACTGAGCTGTTTTCTGAATCATTCCCCCAAAACTAATTGGTTGATGAGTCAGAGCAACTTCACCCTTGACTGCTCTTTGAGCCAAAAGATTGACTTCTGTCAATTGTCCAGCAAATTCCGATAGACTAATCACATGCGCAAAGGCTGGATTGCGAATACCAACTTGGTTTGGAACATAGAGTTTGACACGAATGCCAAAGACTTCTTGAGCCAATTCTACCATACCCGGTAAAATAGCATTTCCACCGATCAAAACAATTCCACCAGGAAGATCCAATAAATGTCTTCTCTCCAAGTCTTGTTTGATTTGTTCAAAGATATGCTTGATTCGTGCAGAAATAATCTCTGACAAGTAATTTTCTGTTACTTCAACAGGTTCTACTTCCCCAATAACCTCTACTTGGAAGGTTTCTTTACTTGCAAGAGGAGGGTAAGCCTCTCCATAGTTTAATTTCAAACCTTCAGCCAACTTCTGAGAAGTTTTCAAGACTTTAGAGATATCCTTAGTTACATAATCTCCGCCTTCTTGGAGAATATTGGTAAACTGGAGTTCTTGGTTACGGATTGTAGCAACAGTCGTCTGGCCTGCCCCCATATCAATCACTGTAGCACCAAATTCACGTTCACCTTCGTTCAAAACTGATTGAACCATTGCTAGTGGCGAAATGATAACATTTTCAACCTGAACACCTGTACGTTCAACTGTCTTACGCAGATTGTGCAAGATAGTACGAGGGCCTGTATAAAGCAAACCACGCATTTCAAGGCGAACCCCCATCATGCCACGTGGGTCACGAATCCCTTGGAAACCATCCACAATAAATTCTTCAGGAATAAAGGTAATGACTTCACGGTCAGGTGTCATACTCTTTGTCAAAGCTGATTTGACAACATTTTCAACATCTTGATCCGTAATTTCCTTGGTATCTGATGTTACTGGAATCATCCCTTGAGTTGGTTCTACCTGCAGAAGATTACCAGGCAAGCCGACATTCACTGATTTAATCGAAATGCCTGCTTTTTCTTCTGCTTGGGAAATAGCTGATTTGATAGCAGTTGCTGCTGCATCAATATCAACAATAATTCCATCCTTTACACCTTTACTTTTGGCATTACTCACTCCAATTACATTTAATTCACCATTTCTCTGCTCGGCCACAAGCACCTTGACAGAGCTTGTTCCAATATCTAGACCTGTAAAAAAGCCTTCTCTAGCCATTACATCGCATCCTCTCTATCTTCCAAGTTTCGCACTTCGTATTATTCCATAGCTAAACATAGGCATAGCTATTCACAGAATATTATAACACAAAAAATTTAATCGTGCTTGCTTTTTTCCTAAATTTCCCAGCCAATTTTTCACTTTTCCTTTACAAGAATTTTTCTACTCTATGTAGCCAACAACAATCTGTCTATTGCCAAAAAGAAAGCTCATTTCTAAGCTTTCTTTGCAATCATTTTTTCTGCTTCTTGTTCTAAAAATAGTTCCAAAATTTTCTTTGTCAACGTAATCGCTGCTGATAAGGCCAGGGAAACGATTAAATAATTAGCTACTAAGCCATGGTCTCCAACCAATGGTGGTTTTGTCAGGAATCCGTAATCTCCACCTGTTACTGAATTGACCACAAAAATCAAGGCATTTAGTCCAAAGGTCATGAGAAAAATTCCCTTCACATCCAGCAATCGCGCATTATACTGTCTCAATAGATAAACTAGTGAGTTCCCCAAGAGTGCTAAATGCCCAAAGATAAAGGACAAAATCGCAATATGTGGGAAAGGATAGGGATCTGGCACTGGATAAACAAAGGCTGCTAATGTCCCAAATGTTCCTAGTAATGCAAAATACTGCCTATATTTAGACCGACCAGGAAGCAAGAGCACCACAAACATAGCCATACGGCAATGGTAAAAGGGTAAACTTTCTGACAGTGGCATATGATTGACCCCATACCAACCATAAAGAAGGATTAACTGAACGGCCTGCAAGATTTGGAAAAATCGTTGGTAAACCTTCTTTTCACGATAACGATAGGCTGTATAAAAGGTCAAGGCCAAGAGTGTAAATATACTGACATACCAATAAAGATCAAACTTGGGTGGCTCTGTTGCTTGGGTCGTAAAGAAAATATCCCATAAATTCATCTAGTATTCCTCATGATTCAAAATTTTCCTGCATTTTATTATACCATGCAATGTAAGAAAAATGGATTTAGAAATACGTAAATGTTTGACAAAATTACTTGTCTTCATTTTCTAAACTTTCTACCAGCTTAGCTAGATTCATGGAGTTAGAGCCCTTGAGCAAGATTTGATCATTAGCTCCTAGACTTTCCTTGACCTGCTTAACTAGGTCTTCAAATTGGTCTTGGTTTTCTGTTTTCTTGAAGTAGTAAACGTGGCCGATTGGGAACATTTGACTAGCCAATTGGGCCAATTCTGCAATGTCGTCTCCATAGAAAATCACGGTATCCAGCACATCTGGCGAGAGGCTCAAAATCATCTGATTATGGAGTTGAATAGACTGGTCACCAAGCTCCTTCATATCAGCCAACACTGCAATTTTCTTGCCACCTTCATTGGCTGGAATGGCAGAGAAAGTCTCTAAAATCAGCTTCATAGCAGTTGGATTGGCATTGTAAACATCTGATAGGATATCTGCTCCATTGGCTGCTTTCTTCCACTCGGTACGGTTACGCGTCAATTCAAGATCTTGGAAGGCCTGACGAATCTGCTCCTCTGAAACTCCTTCTTGTAGGGCAACATAAGACGCAATCATAGCATTGGTGGCATTGTACTTACCAGTCACTGGCAAATCGAGGGCTTGTTCCAAGAAATTAGCCTTAAAGGTCAGACTATCCTTGCGCTCAACCAAGTCTGTAATTTCCAACTCTGCTCCTTGCCCAAAACGAACCACCTTTTTATCAGCTGGCAGGTAGGCCTCTACAATAGGGTCAGCCGGAGCTAAAAGCAAGGAACCAGGTGCCATCCCGTCTGCAATTTGCATTTTTCCTTGAGCAATCTCCGAACGGTCTTTGAAAAAAGCCAAATGGGCTTCTCCAACCAAGGTTACAATGGCTGTTTTTGGATGAGCCAATTCAGACAAGAGATGAATATCTCCCAAGTGATCCTGTCCCATCTCCAAAACCAACTTTTCTGTTTCTTCAGGCATATGAAGAACCGTGTAAGGAAGGCCAATCTCATTATTGTAGTTGCCTTGAGTTTTGTAGGTCTTGTAAGTTGTTGATAGCAAGTGCGCTAACATATCCTTGGTCGTCGTCTTACCATTTGAACCCGTTACAGCAAAGACATCAACAGCCGTTTTCTCAAGATAGTAGGCAGCTAGGGTTTGAAAGGCAGTCAAGACATCATCTACTAGAATGTAGGGGTGATTTGCGATTTCTTTCTCAGACAAGGTTGCTGCCGCACCATTTTCAAAAGCTGTTTCGATAAAGTCATGACCGTCACGCGCACCTTTGAGTGGCACAAATAAATCTCCTGTCGCAATCAAACGACTGTCAAACTCAGCCTTTTCTAACTGAGCATCTGCAAAAAGACTAACATCATTTTTAGCTCCGACAACTTGGGCCACTTCATGGATTGTTAATTTCATTTCTACTCCTTTAAAAAGGGTTGAAGTCCAAGAACTCTAATCACCTTACAGTGATGGTTCTGGCTCCTACCCTCTCTTTCATTTTTATAGCAAATGCGCTTCGCGCTTGTCAAAACTTTCCTTGGCAAGGTCAACCAAACGCTCGATTAGTTCTGGGTAGCTGATTCCCATATTGTCCCAAAGTAGTGGATACATAGACCACTGGGTGAAACCTGGCATGGTATTAAGCTCGTTTAGGAAAATCTCTCCCTTATCTGTATAGAAGAAATCGCAACGAGATAGACCGAGCCCACCAATCGCACGAAAAGCCGTTTCTGCATTTTGACGCATAACAGCTACCACATCATCACTGATTTTAGCTGGGATATCCATGGTAATCTTGTTGTCAATATACTTGGCATCGTAGTCATAAAAGGCAACATCTTTGACAACTTCTCCTGGCAGCGTGCTTTTGACATCGTAGTTGCCCAGTAGACCAACCTCGATTTCACGAGCATCCACCCCTTGCTCTACCAAGACACGGCTATCATATTGGAAGGCAAGTTCCAAAGCCTGACGAAGTTCTTCTTGATTTTCAGATTTAGAAATACCGACACTAGAACCCATGTTTGACGGCTTAGTGAAGACTGGATAAGTCAATTTTTCTTCCACTTCAGCGATTTTAGCAGTCACATCATCCCCTTCAACGATAGCCACATAAGGAACTTGGGCAATACCAGCAGATTCTAAAACACGCTTGGTCGTGATTTTATCCATGGCAAGACTAGATGACAAGATATTACAGCCGACATAAGGCATTTTCAAAACTTCAAGGAATCCTTGAACAGAGCCATCTTCTCCCATCGGACCGTGAAGGACTGGAAAGACAACTGCCCCTTCTTCGTAGATGGCACTTGGTGCAACTTTCTTATCCCAATCAATGGTCGCATTGGTCATGAGACGGTCCTCTTGACCTGGAGTCTGACTAAATTCCTGCGTTTTTATAAAGTCACCTGACTGACTGATAAAGAAAGTCTTAACTGTGAAACGGTCGTAATTGACCGCACGCATGACACTTTCCGCTGAAAGGACAGAGACTTCGCGTTCCGCACTCCGTCCACCATATAAAAGAATAATCGTTTGTTTCATATTATTTGTCCTAATTCTACTAGAATACTCGCTCTTTAGTATATCATATTTGCTTGTTTTTTTAAAACTTGAACCTGATCCTACTCATCACACTATACAAAAAGAGGCCGATATGAACGATTTTCAGCCTCCTTAATTTTTTATAAATGAATAGAGTTCGTAAATTTGTCTACACTTACAACTCTGTTCGATTTTCAATAGCCCGTAAGAGGGTCACTTCGTCCGCATACTCGATATCTGCTCCCACAGCGAGACCTCGTGCCAGGCGCGTAACCTTGATCCCAGCTGGCTTGAGTAAGCGGGAAAGATACATGGAAGTTGCTTCCCCATCTGCTGTGGCATTGGTTGCTACGATTACTTCTGAAACTTCACTATCCATCAGACGAGTCATGAGGCTCTTGAGATTGATATCGTCTGGACTGATACCATTCATAGGAGAAATGAGGCCATGCAAGACATGATAGAGTCCATGGTATTCTTGGATATTTTCCATGGCTGCCACATCCCGACTATCCTCTAGCACCAAAATCGTTGTCTGGTCACGAGTCGGATCGGTACAGATAGAGCAAGGGTCGTCGTCTGTCAAACGTCCACAAATGGAACAGTAGGTCAATTCTCTCTTAGCAGAAAGGAGATTTTTTGCAAATTCATTGACATCATCATCAGACATCCCAATCGTATAAAAGGCCAGACGCGTAGCCGTCTTAATCCCGATACCTGGTAACTTGGAATAACTGTCAATCAGCTTGGCAATGGGTGTTGGATAAAGCATAATTTCCTTTCTAATTCATTGGATGGTATTTTTGATACAGATTGATAATATCACGCGCAATGGAAGGTCCTACACCATTTGTTAGATTGGTATTATGAGGAAAGACCACTGCAACAGCGATTTGGGGATTATCAGATGGGGCATAGGCCACCGCATTAGTATTGGTTGCTTGCTGTCCATCTGCCACATAGCTTTCGGCTGTACCCGTTTTTCCGCTAATGGATACCAAGGCACCATTTGAAAAGGCACGTCCAGTTGTCAATCCACTAGTCCCATGAGCAACCTGATAAAAACCTTGGTGCAAGATACTCATATCGGAGTCGGATATATTGACCTTATTCATCTCTGTCGGTTGCAGTTGCTGAATCAAGTCACCCAGTCCTCCCTTATCATTATTACCATAAATGCCTTCAACAATACGAGGAGCCACACGAACACCATCATTTGCAATAGTTGCTACATACTGAGCCAACTGCATGGGCGTATAGTTATCAAACTGACCAAAGGCATTGGTAATGTAATTAGCAAAATTATACTCTTTTGGTATAAAACCAGTTGACTCATCTGGAAGGTCAATGCCTGTTGAGGCTCCAAGACCATATTCCGCAAATGTCGAGCGAAGTTTCCCCATGGCGGATTCTAAATTGTTAGTTAGAACAAACATATTGGGTTGATAGGTCTGACCCATAATGCCCAAAGCCGTTTGAACCATATAGGCATTAGAAGAATACTCCAAGGCTTCCACAGCTGTAATCGGGAATGAACCGTAAGCCTGAGTGTACCAAGAATTAATCGGAGCTGAACCTTGGAAGACAATCGGTTGGTCTGTCAAGGTCTGATTCCCTGATAAGACTCCATTCTCCCAACCAGAGCTGATGGTCGCCGCCTTGACAACAGAACCCGGCACAAAGACATTGGTTACTGTTCCCAAGGAATCAGGTGTTAAATCTCCCGTTTTCAAGTCATGTTTGAGACCTGACATGGATAACACAGCACCTGTTTTGGGGTTAAGGGCGACTGCATAGACACCTTCAGAATACTTGGCTCCACCATTTCCTAGCTCGGAATTGAAATAACTTTTCAGCAAAGCATCCACGCTATCTTGGAAGGCCAAATCAATGGTCAGTTTAATATTATTCCCTTTGGTACCATCTTCGATATTTTCGACACTTTCCATATTACCGTACTTATCTAGATGAATTTCCTTCACTGAGCGTTTACCTTGCAAGGTTTCCTCGTATTGCTTTTCTAGGTAAGAGGTCCCAACACGGTCATTTAGAGAGTAACCTTTTTTAAGATAAGCATCTGCTTCTTCCGCTGGGAGACCAGCTTTTTCACTGGATACACTACCTACTATAGAAGAAAGGGAAGTCTCTAAAACTTTTCGATCCCACGAAGTTGAGATACTGATGCCGGGTAATTGTTTCGAAGCAGAGGCAATCAGAGCAATCTGGGTATCTGTCAGAGCATCTGTCACAATGGTTCCTGTCGCAAAGTTTCCAACGGCATTTAACTGACTAAAAAGATAGATTTCTTTCTTTTCATCCTCTGTATAGTTTAGTTGACTCGCTTGGACACTATCGACCGCATTGTTATACAGTTCTGATTCGGATAGACGATTGCCATCTGAATTCAAGCGTTTCTCACTTGGGAGAGCCTCCACTGTTTTTTTATAGATTTCAGGATCAGCCAAATAGTAATCTGCCAGCTGTCGTTCTGTCAAATTTGGCGAACTGATGCTCACATATCCCAGCAACTGACTAGCGATTTCTTTCAGATCTTTAGCCGTCATTTTATTACTACGCGTAAAGGAAACAACCTGCTTTAACGTATTTTCTACCAAAGGTTTTCCACTAGCATCATAGATTTCCCCACGAGCAGAACTGGTTGTGACCTTGGTCTGACTAGCTGAGGCTAGCTTTTTTTCATAAAAATCCTTGTTCAAAACCTGCATATACAACAAACGACCAATAATGGTCATAAAGAGTAAAATGACGATCGAAAACAATAAATTAAGCCGAATCGGAATCGAATGGCTGTTAAATTTTCTCATACAAATCAGTCTCATTTCTATTTAAAATCTTACTCTTCATTGTACCATAATTTGAGCAGAAAATTATGGAAAAGCAAGAAGCTTTTTTCGTTTTTACAGTAAGATACGTTTTTATTTATTCATCCCTATATTATATGTTATAATGAATGTAAAAGTTCAATAATCTAGCCTTTTTCCAATACGACTCATTTAAAGGAGCCTTCCCTATGGACAAACCAGATATCGCAACTGTCATTGATTCCCATTTTGAAGAAATGACAGACCTAGAGCAAGAAATCGCGCATTATTTTTTACAAGCAGAAACGATTACAGATGATTTATCTTCTCAACAGGTCACTCAAAAATTACATATCTCTCAGGCTGCTCTGACCCGCTTTGCTAAAAAGTGTGGCTTTACTGGCTACCGAGAATTCATTTTCCAATACCAACATCAGGCAGAAAATCAAGCCAACCAAGTCTCCAAGCACAGTCCACTGACCAAACGAGTCCTCAGAAGCTATAGCAATATGAGGGAACAAACACAAGACTTGATTGACGAAGTCCAACTAGAACGAATTGCCCAATTAATCGAAGATGCTGAGCGTGTCTACTTCTTCGGAACAGGGAGTTCTGGCCTTGTAGCTCGTGAAATGAAATTGCGCTTCATGCGTCTGGGTGTGGTCTGCGAGGCCTTGACCGATCAAGATGGCTTTGCTTGGACAACCAGCATTATGGACGAAAATTGTCTCGTACTTGGTTTCTCACTTTCTGGTACAACTCCCTCTATTTTAGACAGTTTATTAGACGCTAAGGAGATGGGGGCAAAGACTGTACTCTTTTCAAGTCTTCCCAATAAAGATAGTCAGGTCTATACAGAGACTGTTCTTGTAGCCACCCACAGCCAGCCTTCCTATATCCAACGAATATCCGCTCAACTTCCTATGCTCTTCTTTATCGATTTGATTTATGCCTACTTTTTGGAAATCAATCGTGAAAACAAGGAAAAAATCTTTAATAGCTACTGGGAAAATAAAAAACTCAACGGCTATCGTAGACAAAAACGCGTCAGAAAATCCTAGTTTGGCTGAGCCAAACTAGGATTTTTATTCATCACCAAACATACCTCTTCAAGATTATGAATCAGTCGTATCTTGACTTAGTCTTAAATAATTTCATGTAATCACTTTTTGAAGGGAGTAAATAAGCAAGTCTGACGGTATCCTCAACAATTGTATATAATACGATGTAATCCTTACTCAAGGTCAATCCTCGCGTTTGGTAGTGAGGATCTAATTTCTTACCAAATTTTTCATCGGCATCAAATCCAGCTTGGGGGAAAATTTCTAGACGATTAATATCTTTTCTGATACTCGCCACTTTTCGTCTCGCGGCCTCTACAGAACCGATTTCCTCTGCTATATACTGATATATTTTATCCAGACTATCAATCACTCTAGGAGAATACAAAATCCTATATTTTTTATAATCCATAGCGTGTCACGACATCCTCATCTGTCAAGTAATTTCCAGCCTCAATCTTGGCATAACTTTCTTGAACTTCTGCTTGTAATTGTCTAAACAAATACTCCTTCTCTAATTCCTCTTCACTCAGTAAATCTACTTCATTTGTTACGGCAACATTCTTTAAAAATAATCTGAGTGCTGATGAAAGAGAGAGATTTTGTTCTTTTAACACTTTCATGGCATCATTTACTAATTCTCTATTAGCTTGGAAGGTCACAACTTTACTCGAATTTGCTATAGCCATTTTATATAATTCCTTTATATATTTTATTTATTATCTCACAATTATAAAGAAAGTCAAGAGGCTTTGATTAGAAAATCCTAGTTTGGCTGGGCCAAACTAGGATTGTTTTGTTTTAAAATGATAATAAGCACCCAACATACCTGCTGTATTTTGGTGATGGGCAAATTCTAATCGTGTTTTTTCAGCAAGGCTTGGCACCAAAGCCTCTTTCAAGGCTTTGCGGATCTTGGGTTTGAGAATCGCCTCTTGTCCCATGATACCGCCACCGAGAATGACCACTTCTGGATTAGCAACGTAGCAAATATTCGCCAGACCTTTTCCTAGATAGTCTACCATGCGGTCAATACCAGCCATGCAGAGTTTGTTTCCTTCGGTAGCTTCCTTAAAGATACGACGACCATTCCACTGATCAACTGGATCTCCATGACCTGCTGCTACATACTCCACCAAGGCTGTCGTAGAGGCTAAGTCTTGGAAATCTCCATCCTGCATATGCATATAACCGACTTCACAGGCTGAATTGCTAAATCCATGGAAAACTTTCCCATCCATAATCAAGCAACCACCGATACCTGTTCCAATAGTCAAGCAGAGGGTGACACTCGCTCCCTTTCCTGAACCGGATACTGCCTCAGCCAGACCTGCACAGTTGACATCATTTTCAATCTCACAAGGAATAGCAAAGCTAGTCTCGATTTCCTTCTTGAACTGGGTTCCTGCATAGTTGGGAATCTGAGGCCCAGCATAGAAAATCTCACCCTTATCAGGGTCCACCATTCCTGCAGAAGAAATGGCAACACCTGCTACTGGAGCTTTTTCTAAATAGCTGGCTACGATATCTTTTGTCTTTTGTAAGATATGAGGTCCACCCTTATGCGCCTCTGTTGGCATTTCATGCGATTCAACAAGTTGGCCTTCTTGGTCAATCAAACCATATTTGATATTTGTTCCACCGATATCAATTGCAACGTAGTGTGTCATAAATACCTCCTTATGGATTAGAGGAAGCGCTCCTTGGTTTCACGAATCAAGGCTGCAGCTGCTTCTACAACTGGACGATCGTCTTCAGTCACTGGTGTCAATGGTGAACGAACAGAACCAATATTCAAGCCTTCATTGATTTTCAAAACTTCCTTAATCACACCATACATATTTCCATGTGCAGCAGTGAGTTTACCAATGATAGCGTTGATAGCATACTGTAATTCACGCGCTGTTTCCAAGTCTTTGTCAGCAATCAACTGATTGAGTTTCAAGAAGAGTTCTGGCATAGCACCGTAAGTACCACCGATACCAGCTTTGGCACCCATGAGGCGACCACCTAAGAACTGCTCATCTGGACCATTAAAGACGATGTGGTCTTCCCCACCAAGGCTCACAAAGGTTTGGATATCTTGAACTGGCATAGAAGAGTTCTTCACACCGATAACACGTGGATTTTTCAACATTTCAGTGTAAAGACTTGGAGTCAAAGCAACACCAGCTAATTGAGGAATGTTGTAAATCACGTAGTCTGTGTTTGGAGCTGCAGAACTGATATCATTCCAGTATTTAGCAACTGAGTATTCTGGCAAGCGGAAGTAAATTGGTGGAATCGTTGCAATGGCATCTACACCCAAGCTTTCTGCATGGCGAGCTAGTTCCATACTATCTTTAGTATTATTGCAAGCAACATGGGCAATAATAGTCAATTTCCCTTTGGCAACTGCCATGACTTCTTCCAAGATTAACTTGCGGTCTTCAACACTTTGGTAGATACATTCACCAGAAGAACCATTGACATAAAGACCTTGAACACCTTTATCAATGAAGTATTGAACCAAGGCACGCGTACGCTCTGAACTTACTTCTCCTTGATCATCATAACATGCGTAGAAGGCTGGAATGACACCTTCGTATTTTTTTAAATCTGACATAGATTTTCTCCTAAGATTTCTTTTTTTCTGCTAGAAACAGAATTTATTCTTTACGTGTTTAGTATACACCTTGTAAAAAACGCTTTCAACACCTTGTGTACACTTAGATTTTAGTTTCGATATGATTTTGGAAATATTTATGGCTTGAAAGTAGTTTCAGAAACAAACCATCCTATTGGTATTTTGCGAAAATTTTCTCCATCAATCCAGTCTGGAGAAAGACCAAGAGCCCAAACCCAAAAAGTAGGAAGGCTGAGCCACCTAAAAGTAAACTGAAGGCGGACAGATAAAGAACCATCACAATAAGAAAGAGAATAGCTAACATGAGGAAGAACCAAGGAAAGTTAAAACTTGCCAAGATAAGTCCTTTTTGCAGCACTTCTTTCCAAGTTAAATCATAGCGTGCAGCGATGGGATAGCTAGCCAACATCACGATAGTGAGGAAGATAAGAACGCCTAGACAGATAGCTTTCACCATTTGGAAAGGCATAGCTGTCTGACCCCAGAAGAGATAGAGATCTAGAAGGCTTAATGAGATAATGCCCAACTCAAGCAAACCTAACTGAAGACCTAGCTTCAGATTTTGCTTGAAAGCTCTTAGATAGATTCTAAAGACAGGCACACGTCTGCTCTTCTTAATCTCAAACATAGTCTCGTAAAGGCTAATTTTAGCCACTCCAATCGTCACGATGGGCAAACAAGAGACGACAAAAAGAAGATTGGCTGTCACGATATCCAAGACCTTTTCACTAAAACGCATGAGAAAATTATCTGTATCAAATGCAGCCTTGATGAGACTTCTTCCTTTTTGTGCCATGTTTGCTCCTCCTGATTTTTTAATCAATCAAAATTTTAAAGAGATATTTGCGAACCTTCTCTTCCATACCTGCATAGCCATTTGGCTGGTGTGGTTCTCCTGGAAAGAAAATCGCAAAATTGTGATAACCCAACAAGAGTGGGTAGTGTTCATGACAATGAACAAAGCCAATGTCATTTGCTTCGTCGAATGCTACTGCCTCGTCTTTGATACGTGAACCGTAGCTCGAATATTCATGTCCTTCTACCAGCAAATGCAAATCTGCATAGTTCTTATGATGCTCAAATTGATCATTTTCAGCTTGATTGAGGACATTTTCCTGAACAACTAGAAAGACCTTGTCTCCGTCAATCTCGTACTTACCTAGTTCAAATGAATCTTTACGATGTTGGTAGAGATAGTCGATAGCCTTGTCTAAATTGGGATGAATCCCTTTGTAAAAGGTGATGTTTTTCAAATCGTCAAAAATCATACTGTTTCCTTCGTTTCTGATAGTTAACTAAAATCATTCTTAAGTTTATAAGTGTCTAACAAAATCTCTAAGGTAAGCCAATACCCAACATTTTGTAGACACTTATAACCTCTATATTCTCTAAATCTATAAAATATATTTCTGTATTTTGATAGATTGATTTTCCTATACTCAATGAAAATTGAAGAACAAACTAGGAAGCTAACCGCCGGCAATACTTAAGTATGACAAGGTGACGCTGACGTAGTTTGAATTCGATTTTCGCAGAGTATTATCCTTTAACAGCTCCCATAGTAATACCTTGTGTGAAGGATTTTTGGAAGACTAGGAAGACTGTTACGATTGGCACGGCTGCAAGAGCGGCACCTGCCATGATCAAACCATAGTTGGTTGCCATTTCAGCCTGCATAGTCGCAACACCGAGTGAGATGGTCAAGTTGTTACGTGAAGTCAGCATAACCAACTGCATGAAGTAGTCGTTCCAAGTGTTGATGAAGGTAAAGATTGCAAGGGCTGCAAATCCTGGTTTCACAATTGGAAAGGCTACGCTCCAGAAAGTACGAATCTCACCACAACCGTCGATTTTAGCTGATTCAAGTAACTCTGTTGGGATATTTTCACTAAATTGTTTCATGAGGAAGACCCCGAATGGCCATCCAATCAAAGGCAAGATAACTGCCCAAAGAGTGTCATGGATTCCCATGAAGTTGACGATACGTACCAATGGTACAAGGACAACTTGTTTTGGAAGAGCCATGGCAGCAATAAAGATTGCAAAGAGAATACGTTGACCATAGAAACGTTTTTTAGCCAATACATAACCTGCTAAAGAAGATGTCGCACAAACTAAGAACATGGTTACCAATGAGATAAACACAGAGTTCCACATCCACTGCATAGCAGGGTTTTGCACCATGAGTTGTTGGAAGTTTTCCATGGTTGGCATTTTAGGGAACCATTGTGGAGGAATAACGATTGTATCAGGTTGTGATTTGAATGCCCCTGTCAAAATCCAGTAGAATGGAAAGATGAACAGCACAGTCAACAAGAGCAAAATGATTGTTGAAATAACAGTAAAGGCTGTTAATGGTTTTTTTTCTGTAGATTGCATAGCTGTCTCCTTTCTTTAGTATTCTACGTCGTTTCCAAGTACTTTAAATTGAACAAAGCTTACGATAGCAATCATGACTGCCAAGAAGACACCAATTGTGTTGGCATAGCCGTATTCTGTCAATTGGAAGGCTTTTTCGTAAAGGTAGTACATAAGTGTACTTGTTGAGTAGTTTGGACCACCAGATGTCAAAAGCTGAATCAAGGCGAAACACTGGAATGAGTTAATTGTTGTGATGATTGCGATGTAAAGGGTTGTTGGAAGAAGGCTTGGCCATTTAATCTTCCAGAAGACTTGAAACTCAGTTGCACCGTCGACACGCGCCGCTTCAACCAATGAATTGTCAATATTCCCCATAGCAGCGATATAAAGGATAATCGGCTGACCAACTGAAGTTGTCAAAAGGATAATCATAATCGCCATCAAAGCCCAGTGTTTGTCTCCCAGCCAAGAAATGTTCTGGCTGATGATATGACTTGACTTAAGGACAAAGTTTAGAATCCCTGATAGTGGGTCATAGATCCATTTCCATACAACTGTTACGGCAACACTACCTGTTACAACAGGTAGGAAGAAGACGAAACGGTAGAAGGATCTGGCAATGGCATTTTGATGATAGGTCTGAGATGCTACAAAGAGTGAGAATAGAACAACAACAGGTACAGATCCAATAACCAGAATCACGGTATTGATCAAAGACTTCATAAAGACAGGGTCTTTAAACATGCGAATGTAGTTGTCCAAGCCCACAAACTCAAATTTAGTCATTGAGTAGTTAAAGAAACTTGTAATGAATCCCATAATCATAGGAGCCAATACAAAGATGACAAAGAAGAATAATACTGGTGCTAGGAAAGCATAGGAAATCACTGTTTCCCGCATACGAATTTTATTGACTTTCACAGTCGGCACCTCTCTTTCAAATAGAATAATTTTTTGACTTTCTTGAACTGTTTTAAAATCAAAATGAAATTTTTTAAGATTCGCTTATGTAAGAACTTCATTTTAATTTCGTGACAGTTCCTTACATTTCAAACAAAATCCTCCCTTTTCTTACATAGACTATGCACAGGGAAAAGGGAGGGATCAATCTGATTTAGTGCTTATTGTTTTGTAGCTTTTTTAATTGTTTCGTTAGCTTTTTCAGTGAAGGCTTTCAAAGCATCCGCTGGTTTTTCGTCACCATTTGATACAGATTGCAACATTGGGAACCAAAGTGTTCTCATTTCAGCAAATCCATCGATAGTGTTGTAGTATGGTGAGTAGTATTTAGTCCAACCACTGATTGTTTCCATACGTTTGTCTTCATAAAGTTTGCCAAATGATGTACGAACTGGGAAGGCACCTGTACGAACAACGTCTTTTGGACCCCATTCTTTGTCATCCGCGATGAATTGGATGAATTTCTTAGATGCTGCAACTTTCTTGTCGTCTTTGTTGTTGAATACTGCAAATCCGTTTACAAGGTATTCAAGAGCTGGTTTACCTGAATCTGATGGGAATGGTACTTCTACCACTTCTACTTTACTTGCTTCCAAGAGTTTAGCTTGGATACCGTTTTGAGCTGGTGCCCAAAGGATTGTGTAAGATGTTTGACCGTTGGCAAAGTTTTGGATATCTGCTCCACCGTCAAATTGTGAACCGTTGTTCAACAAACCGTCTTTGATCCAACTAGCTGCTTTTTCAAGACCTTTGACAAATTTAGGATCATCAGTTGTATATTTTGTTACATCTTTATCTGTTACAGAACCGCCGTAAAGGTTTGAGATGAAGGCACGTGTTCCTTGGTCTCCCCCTTGACCAGAACTGAACAATGAACCTGGTGTGTAGCCTTTGTCTTTAAGCGCTTTCAAAACTTTTTCAAAATCATCAGTTGTCCAACCTTCTTTTACAAGATTTGCAACTCCAGCTTCTTCCAACATTTTCTTGTTCATAGCCATGTAGAATGGAGCTGAACTGATTGGATACATGTAAGCTTTGTCTCCAGCTTTACTTGCTTGTACGATATTTTCGTTGTTAACATCTTTGACAAATTCATCTGTGAAAATATCATTCAACTCAGCCAATTTACCATTTTTACCGTATTGGATGATACGTCCTGGTGCGTCAAAAAGTACGTCTGGAGCTGTTCCAGCTTCGATAGCTGTTGTGATTTTTTCAGGACCTGACTTGAAGTCGATGGTTTCCAATTTCACTTTTACATCTGGATTTGCTTTTTCAAACGCTTCGATGATTGATTTTTCATATGTTCCAACACCGTCACCAGTTTTTTCTTGAGTGAAGACTGGGAATGCCCACCAAGTGATTTCTGTTTTTCCGCTATCGCTACCTGATTTTCCAGCATCTTTACTTCCACCAGAATTACCACATGCAGCAAGGCCAAGAACCGCAGCACCCGCAAGTACTGTACAAGCTAGTTTTCTAAATTTCATTTGTATTCTCCTAATTGATAAGCGTATCCATATTGGATAATAAGTTAGATTGCATTTGTATACGTTTTTATTTCATCCGACGCATCCACCACTCTCCTCTGTTTTTAAATTGTGTTATTTAAGACCAGCAACGAAGCGTTCTGTAATCTCTTTTGGTCTAGTAATAGCGCCACCAACAACGATGCCTCGCACTCCATATTCCAGGATTTGTTTGGCTTGTTCTGGTGTATGAATTTTCCCTTCTGCAATGACATCTACACCGGCATCACAGAGTTTTTTGATGAGTTCAAAATCTGGACCGTCTACTTTTGGACTGTAGGATGTGTATCCTGACAAGGTTGTTCCGACAAAGTCAATTCCTGCTTCTACAGCTGCTAATCCTTCTTCGAAAGTACTTGTATCAGCCATCAAGAGCTGGTTAGGATATTTTTCCTTAACCTGACGAATGAACTCTTTAATCTCCAAACCATCATAGCGTTCACGCTTGGTACAATCCAGAGCAATCACCTCGATATCCAGTTCTGCCAATTCATCAACTTCTTTCATCGTAGCAGTGATGAAGGGCTCTTGCGGTGGATAATCTCGTTTAATTATCCCAATAATTGGAAGGTTGGTAACCTCCTTGATTTCCTTGATATCGCGAACACTGTTTGCTCGGATACCGACTGCTCCACCTTGCTCAGCCGCTTTGACCAGCAAGGGAATGACTCCTCCCGCTTCTGTATAAAGCGGTTCGTGAGGAAGGGCCTGACAAGAAACGATGATTCCATCTTTGATTTGTGCAATCAAGGCTTCTTTAGTAATCTGTGGCATCCTCTTTCCTCCTTTTCTTTGTTCTTATGAGTTTATTATATATCATTTATGAAGCGCTTTCAATACTTTGTGGTAGAATAGATTTCAGTTTCAAAAGTATTTTATAGAACAGCAGTTTCTGAAAGTAGTTTCAGAGAGTCATCTATTTTAAATCATTTTTATTAAACTACAAAAAAGAGAGCTACTAGGCTCTCTCATTCATCACTTCACATACTTAAAAGGAATCTCACTCCCACAGAGCCAGTTATAAACCTGGTCATTGACAAATACATTCATGGCTTCGTGAGCATACTCAGGCATGATACGATAGGTTTTATCGCAGGTCAGACGATTATAAATCGCAAACTGGGTAATGGGATAACAAACATCGTCGTCCAAGCCCGTAATCATCTTAACCTCACCCTTGATACGATGGGCAAGATTTTTCACATCGATATAGGCAAGGGTCGCCATGATTTCCTCCTCAGTTTCATGGAAGGGGTCGTGAAACTTGAAATAACGGAAAAGTTCGTCATAGGCCTCACTGGTATTACCAATCTCAAGCACTCGTCGGAAGTCTGACAAGAAAGGATAAATGGCAACTGTTGTCTGAATCCGAGGATTGAGGGCTGCCGCAACCAGAGCTAAGGCTCCTCCTTGTGAGGCACCATAGCTAGAAAGGCGCTTCTCATCCACCTGAGGCAGACTGGCAACAATTTCAATCAACTGGTAAATATCCAGATAAACATCCTTATAAAAGAGGTGCTCCCGACCCTCCACAGCACCACGGATGATATGCCCCTTAACCGTATTTCCTAGAGGAGAACGCAAACCGTCTTGCGAATAACCTGACTGTCCCCGCACATCCATGGAAACAACACCATAACCAGCAACGGTGAAGGCCAGCATGTCGGCCCAGTCCCAGCCACGCCCCATATAACCATGGAAATGGAAGATTAGTGGAACCTTCTCCTCACTCCTTGGAAGAACGACACGTGCATAGACCTTACCTTCATTGGTTCCTTCAAATGTCAACTCATAGCACTTGACTTGAGGGATGTGAAAATCTCTTTCCTCCAACTGGTAGGCTGGAAGCGTGGAAACTTTTTTCACTTCCTCATCCCAGAAAGCATCAAAGTCCTCTGGAACCTCATCCCTTCCTAGATAAGTCTTAATCTCTTCTAACAAAGCTGGATTTTTCATAGCATGCTCCTTTTGTTTTGTAATCGCTATCACAACTGTAGCATATCTTGGGAAGCAATGCAAGAAAGAAGGGTAATACTCTTCGAAAATCAAATTCAAACCACGTCAACGTCGCCTTGTCGTACTCAAGTACAGCCTTCGGCTAGTTTCCTAGTTTGCTCTTTGATTTTCATTGAGTATAATATAGAAAGTGAATTTAGATTTTTTTCTTCAAACCTACTGACTGAAAGTCTAATAAATTGAATCTAGAATAGTACCAATTAACTTCTAAAGTATTTTTAGAAATTAATGTGAATGCCCCAGTTGATTTGTCTACAGCTTATCTCGATATACTATAGTTTCAATGGATATTGAATAGAGAATCACACACCAGAAAGCGAGGTAACATCATGAAAGCAATAGGTACGCAAATATTACAGACAAACCATTTAATCTTGAGAAGATTTGTGGAGAGTGATGCGGAAGCCATGTTTCAAAATTGGGCTTTGTCTGCTGAGAATCTGACCTATGTTACTTGGAATCCCCATCCTGATGTTGAGGTCACTCGAAACTCGATTCGTAATTGGGTTGCTTCCTATGCCAATCCCAACTATTACAAATGGGCCATTTACCTCAAAGAAAACCCAGAGCAAGTGATAGGAGATATCAGTATCGTTAAGATAGATGAGGATGATTCAAGTTGTGAAATTGGCTATGTGCTAGGAAAGGTTTACTGGGGAAATGGTATAATGACGGAGGCTTTGAAATCTGTCTTGGACTTTTGTTTTACTCAAGCAGGTTTTCAAAATGTTAGAGCACGATATGCTAGTCTCAACCCAGCTTCAGGTCATGTCATGGAGAAGGCTGGAATGTCCTATCTAAAGACTATTACCAATGCTGTAGAGAGAAAAGGCTATATTGCGAACCTTATTTATTATCAGATAAGCGGAGAAGACAGATAATCTTAAAATTTATTGCTTATCCGCTGTTCTTATTTTTTATTTACTATTTCATTTATCCTCTTTTTTCCGAATAAATAGATAGAACCATCGAATCTAGTAAACCTAGATTTAAAACTGTGGTATAATAAAAGGAGGAAAAGGATGATTCTAAGACATCCGGGCATCAGCCCGACCAACGATTTGGTTGCTAAGAAAATTTTCAGCAATCCAGAAATCACTTGTCAATTTATTCGCGATATGCTGGACTTGCCAGCAAAAAATGTGACCATTTTGGAGGGAAGTAATATTCATGTCTTGCCCTCTCTGCCTTATTCAGCCCAAGATTTCTATACAAGTATAGACGTTTTGGCGGAGTTGGATAATGGAACCCAAGTTATCATTGAGATTCAAGTTCATCATCAGAATTTTTTCATCAATCGCCTGTGGGCTTACCTGTGTAGTCAGGTCAATCAAAATCTTGAAAAAATTCGTCAACGTGAAGGTGATACCCACCAGAGTTACAAGCATATCGCACCAGTATACGCTATCGCAATCGTGGATAGCAACTACTTCTCAGATGACTTGGCTTTTCATAGCTTTAGTATGCGAGAGGACACGACAGGTGAAGTCTTAACTATCACAAACAATGGACAGGAACACCATCTAGTCAAGATGGCATTCTTGGAACTCAAAAAATACAGAGAAACCAGCAAAGACGAGGTTCGCAAGCCGTGGTTGGAGTTTTTCGGGAATAAACCCTTTACCCAACAACCCGAGCGAGCCATCAGTCAGGCAGATCAACTGCTAGACTACAAGAGCTGGTCCGAGGAGGACAGGAAAATGTTTAGTCAACTACGTATGCGCGAAGAACAAGCGTTATTGGCTCAGGATTATGCCTTGGAGACTGCTAGGGCGGAAGGGATTGAACAAGGTTTAGAGCGTGGGAAACTCTTTGCTTTCCTAGATATGGTTCGTCAAGGTCTTCTGACTTCAGAGGTTGCGAGTGAGCAGCTGGGAATGAGCGTCTCTGAATTTAAGATACTGTTATAAAACCAGCACGATAATGCATTCTTGGAACTCAAAAAATATAGAGAAACCAGCAAAGACGAGGTTCGCAAGCCGTGGTTGGAGTTTTTTGGGAACAAACCCTTTACCCAGCAACCCGAGCGAGCCATCAGCCAGGCAGACCAACTGCTGGACTACAAGAGCTGGTCCGAGGAGGACAGGAAAATGTTTAGTCAACTACGTATGCGTGAAGAACAGGCATTATTGGCTCATGATTATGCCTTGGAAACTGCTAAGGCAGAAGGGATTGAACAGGGGTTGGAACGTGGTATTGAACAGGGACTGGAGCGTGGAAAAGTTGAAGGAAGGGAAGAAGGGAAACTTTTTGCATTTCTGGATATGGTACGCCAACATGTT